>CP040000.1:0-300000 GCA_013100805.1 Candidatus Saccharibacteria bacterium oral taxon 488 | reverse complement strand
GCGACCAGAGGCGCCGCGAGCTATCCGGGCCGCCCTGAAGGCGGGCGTGTCGGTGCGGATGATCACTGGCGATCATTTCGAGACGGCCTATCAGATTGGCCGGGAGCTTGACATGGTTGAAAATCGCAACGAGGTGTTCGATTGCCGTGACATGGCCAAGTTGTCTGATGATCAGCTAGACGCTATCGTCACCAAGACCAAGGTCTTCTCCCGCGTCATCCCCGAGCAAAAATACCGCCTGCTGACCATTCTCAAAAAGCACCACATCACCGCCATGACCGGTGACGGCGTCAATGACGTGCCGGCGCTGACCAACGCCCATGTCGGCGTGGCCATGGGGTCGGGCTCGCACATCGCCAAAGATGCTGGCGATATCATCCTGCTCAACGATAATTTCAAGACCATCATCGACGCCATGCGCGAGGGCCGCACCATCATCGCCAACATTCGCCGCATGCTGTTTTATCTACTATCAACTAACACTGGCGAGCTGATCACCATGCTCGGCGCGCTGCTCATCGGCATCAAGACGCCGCTGGAGCCAGTGCAAATTCTGTGGGTTAATTTGGTGACCGATACCTCAATGGTCATTCCGCTTGGCCTGGAGCCGGGCGAAAAGCAGGCCATGAACCGCTCGCCCGAAAACCCCGACGCACCGATTCTCAGCCGTCAAATGATCTGGCGGATGGTCATCGTCGCTGCCACCATGTCAGTCATGGCCCTGGCCGTCTATATCTTTTTCGAGAAGCATTACGGCCACGACTACGCGCAGACCCTGGCCTTTATCTCGCTGGTGGTCAGCCAGTGGGCCAATGCCTTCAACGCCCGCTCCGACAGCGAGTCAATCTTCACCCGCCTCAGGGTCATGAATGCCAGTTTTTACGCTGGCATCGGCCTGTCGGTCATGTTACAGCTACTCGTCTTCTTCGGGCCGCTTGGCACAATCCTCCACATCACGCCGATCAATTTCTGGCACGGCGCACTCATCGGCCTCGCCTCGTTCGTCATCCCGATCCTCACCTGCGAGATACACAAGTGGTGGGGCAGGAGGAATGACCATGCCTGAGCTCAAAACTATCCGAGCCGCCTATCGCGTGTCAGTCAAGGGACTGATTTATGATAATAATGGAAAGTTGCTATTCGTCCGCGAGAGGAGCGATACGTGGAATTTACCCGGTGGCGGGCTGGAGCACAGCGAGGGCATAGCCGAGGCCTTGCGGCGCGAGTGCCGAAAAGAGCTGGGCGCCGAGATAGAAATTGCAAGCGCAGCGCCAATCATCATCCCGACATGGAGCAAAAAGTTCGACACTCCGGTGCTCATTATCGCCTACCAAGTTCGCCTCGTGTCGCCACCCACAACCACGACAGATGTCAGCGAGCTGCGGTATGTTGGGGCCGATGAGCTAGGGCAGGTTGAACTTGACTCGACACTGTCGGCCAATATAGATCAGTTTTATACATAGGAACGACCCGTGATAACCGGCGTAATAATACGCGGCGTCGATTGAACCGGAAACCGGAGGAGATTTAGAATAATTACGTGTCTTTGCTTGGCTGGGCCGGAGGGATTCGAACCCCCGAATGCCAGGACCAAAACCTGGTGCCTTACCGCTTGGCGACGGCCCAATACCAAGGATTAGTGTAGCATAATAATCACGTAATTACCAGCCTTGCGATCAAGCCAAAAACGCGCTACAATCATCATATGCATAAGCAGTATGGCTTTACTATCGTCGAAATTATCATTATCATCGTGGTCATCGCGATCCTCGCTACCTTGGGCGGTCTCGTGTGGCGCAATACGTATAACACCGCTCGCGACAACGAAACCAAGTCAAATATTTCAATGCTCAAGGAGGCGATCGAGAAATATCGTTCGGACAACGGCGAATATCCATGGCCGACGATCGCCTGCACCATTTATAACACCGCTAATATGAAGATTTGTAATGGCGGCGAGCTCGGCGCACTTCTCATTCCACGCTACATCAAGCAGCTGCCAAAAGACCACGAAGGTCGCGATTATTGGTATCTCGCAGCCACTGACACGACCCACGCTTCCAGCGTCGTACCGACCCGCTACGCCATAAAGGTGCCGCTCTCAGATGGCACCACCTGCCGCACTGGCCGCAATATGCAAAACGGCTGGTTTGGCGGCGTGCCAGAGTGTAATTTCTAATCTGTTATAATAACTCTTGATGAAACGACAGAGTTTTGAGACGCTGACACTGGAGAAGGTCGTTGGCGGCGGGCAAGCACTAGGAACGCTGACCGACGGGCGCAAATGTTTCGTATGGGGCGGACTGCCTGGCGAGACCGTCACCGTTCGCATTACCAAAAAGAAATCGCACCTTGTCGAAGCAGTTGTCGAGGAAGTAATCTCGCCAAGCCCCGACCGCATCCAGCCGCGCGACCCGGATAGTTATCTTTCGACCAGCCCGTGGCAGATTATGCCACTCGAGATAGAGCAGATATACAAAAGGCAACTGATTGACGACGCCTTTACACTGCACAATGTTGCATTACCGGCAGCGATTGATATTTATTGCAACAATGTTGCATATGGTTATCGCAACAAAGTTGAATTTAGTTGGTATAGCGAATCAGTAGTGTCTCGAGCGGTATCTCAGAAAAAATCTGGGCTTGTCTCGGGTCCCGAATTATTTTCTGATAATAACCAAGAGATAGACGCGGATAGCGACCGTGAAGAGTCGTCTATTGACACGCTTGATTTAGCATTTTTTCGCCGCGGCAGCAAAGGTAAGATTATCGTCAATGGCACAAGTTTGGCACGCCCAGAAATCAACAACTTGGCGCGGGCGATCCGCGATTTGCTGCGCCATAAACACATCTCGGCTCGCCAGCTCAAGACCTTGCTCGTCCGCTGCAATCAGTCAGGAAGTTGCGTATGGCAGTTGTATATCAAAGATCGCTTGCCCGAAATAATTACTGCTGATGAAGCCGCCAAGCTACCAGCTCAGGGTGGGGAAGTCATCTACTCCGATCCGCGCTCGCCAGCCAGCCGCATCACCGAGCGCTTGGCGCGTTTCGGTAACACCACCTTGACTGATGCTATCCTTGGCATACCATTCCGCTACGCCTGCGAAGGCTTTTTCCAAGTCAACATCCCGGTTTACGAGCAGGCGCTGCGCGATATGCGGGAATGGGTACCGTACAATAAGGCGCGCCAAGAGCGCCAGCTGGATCAGTTAGCGGCACATGACAACACCGATAGTCAACAGCGAGCAATATCTCAGAAAAAATCTGGGCAACTTCACGTGGGTCCCGGATTATTTTCTGATGATATTCGAGCTGTCAAATTATCAACCATCGACCTCTACGCTGGCGTCGGCACCATCGGCCTGACCATTGGCGGCGACAACATCACGCTGGTGGAAAGCAACGCCGACGCCGTCCGCGAAATGCAGCGTAACATCACCGAACTTGGTCGCACCGACGCCCGCGCCGTTCTCGCCCCCAGCGAACAAGCCCTCGACTACATTACAGGCAAGGAAATCGTCATCGTCGACCCGCCGCGCGCCGGCTTGCATTCCGACGTTATTGCGACATTGTTGCAACAGCTGCCGCCGTGCATCCTCTATCTCAGCTGCAATCCCGTCACCCAAGCCCGCGACATCGCCTTGCTCCAGCAACGCTACCGCATCGCTTGGCACCGCGGCTACAACTTTTTCCCGCGCACGCCGCATAGTGAGCACTTGGTTGTTCTCGACAAGAAATAAACTAACTCGACGGCGTAGCAATGACTGGAGCTGAATTCTCAAAAACTTGACATAGTATTGTACTACTGATATAATCTCAGCACACTAAAATCCATACGAGAGGAGTTATAGCTATGCCAGGAATACCAAAGCCACCTGAGAGAATGCTGAGCGAAGAGCAAAATAATTCTACAACCCCCTGGGGCATGCTTCAGGAAAATTCTGCGGGTATCAAGGAGGAAGTTCAGGCAGATCCAGAAACACCCGTTGGCACTAACGATCATACCGAAGTCACCCCTGAACCTAGCGAACCTGAAATGTATAGCGGTCCGCTGGAAAAAGCCCCATTGCTTGAGTTGGGCAACGACCTTGCTGATGCCAGAATATTTTTCTCTGATGCAGTAGATATAGCCAAATATGCTATCAGTAACGGCCCAGAAGCACCAGAAGAAGGCCAGCCGGTACTACTTATTTTTGGTGGTGTTTGTGTTCCCGTATATGAAAATTCTGATCCCGAAAAACTAGAGGCAGCTTGGGCGCGAGTTATGCGCGGACACTGTGATCAGCAGATAAAAGTTCCTGATCCGTATAGCGAGCATCCTGTAATAGCAGAGACATATCCACTCGTGATAAAAACTCTGGACGATATACCAGAAAAAGTCCTTGCCGCTGAGGCGCGGGAAGATGAAGCTCGGCGCAACGATGAAGACGATTATGATATTCAGCGGGCAGATACCATTATCAACAGAAAAGAAAAATATGAGGGGCTAAAAGAAAAACTCTGGGACGTAGAAATACGCCTTGCTGGAGCAGCGGCGGCGCAGCTACCACCTAATATCTATGGCGACAGAGATAACCCAATACAAGCAGAGCCATTTACGAGTGAGTTTGAGGCAAGAGGAGTCATGTACAGCTCTTACACATTCCTATTGGCAAAGCTCATGCAAGATCATCTCAACAATAACGAGACTGCAACCGTAGCAGATATTGCCGAAGAGGCCCTAAAAATATTGGATATCAGGGTAAATACCTCAGATCCATTGTTTAATGCAGTAACTGGTTATTTATTGCCAGACTCAGCGTGGGGCTGGGATCATGGTCAAGAGCTATTAGGATGGTATAACGAAGTACGCGAGCGACAAAGTGGATACCGCTCACCTCTTCCGCCTGAAGCCCAGTAACAATTGTACGCTTGATATCAAGTGTTTCTAGGCTATAAGAATCCTAACAAAACGCCGACGTACTTATGTACTTGCCGGCGTTTTGATGTTCTTGAAATACCCACACTCCGACCCGTTCTTATCATGCTGCGCCAAGTTACTGTTATCAGAAAGCACCGGCTACTATTTTCTATAAAAAGTTATCTATGATCATAACAGGGGTGAGAAAAAATATTATACCACATTTTTGACAAAATCCATTGACATTTTGTTCTATTAGTGATATATATATCAGCTTTTGTTGACGAGTTGAGTAGATCCTTGTCCGAAAGTGTATTTTGACAAGCAGAGAAAGTTTTGATTTGAGATGGGATGTTGCGGTGTGTCACAAGAAGCACCAAAACACCCCATCTCGAGTCGACCCATTCGGGTGTCGACCAGTGTTTTTCACACGAGCATCCGCTCGGGTGGGGAGGAAGAGTATTATGCCCAACTATAAGGTTATTTCAATTAGTATAAAGTTCAATAATGGCACTAACCTGCTTAGCGCCATTATTGACGCGAAGATGCTTGCTCAATTGCACGACCGGGAGGGGCAGACTGTGGTTAGGTTCAAGTTCAATAAGCACACCATCCAAGTATGTTCCAATTCCGATCCAATCTCCATAACGAAGGCTCTCATGAAAGCAAAGCAAGGGGGGACCATTGGACCGTGACCTACCTGTACATGACTCAAAAGGAGGTGATTGATAGATATACACTAGTTACGAACTGGCGGGCAAAGTTAACTTTCCTCCACCTTCTGCTTGTCAGTTCGCTCCATAGATGCATGTCTATGCTGATGAGTCGGAAACGACGAAAGCGAACAATTTATTCAAACATCACTAGTTGCACCGCCAAAGCTTCACGGGTAATCTCATCCGCCCGTTCGCCGATGAATACGATTTTTGCCGCCTCCTCAGGCCTGGCATTAGTTAGCTGAATCTGCTGCTCGGTTGCCTCCACATGCTGGCGCGCGCCGTTGTCGTTGATGAAGCAGCCCTTCATTCGCCGTAGGCCATACGCCCTGAACAACTCCGGCCACATGCTTTCCAGCGCCATTGCAGAGATACTCATACCAGAAACATCCAGCACCACATACGTCGGATTATCCGGCACCGCCAGCTCGCCATCGTACGTGTCAAAAAACGCCAGCAGCCCCGACGGCGTAGTTATTTTACTGAAGTCAAACCGACCGTGCGGCGCGCTTAAAACCTTGGCGTAGGGCAGGGCGCGGCGCTTTGTTTCGTACGCGGCCCGCTCGCTATCGTTCAATAAATCTTCCTTGGTCACCAAAATCACGTCTGCTGCTTGCAGTTCAACTTCGTGCGCTGGCTCAATCCCGCGCAAAATCTCGTGCGCATCAATCACATAAAAACTCTGCATCAACTCATACTTATTGAAGATTTGTGCATTAATCAATTTCTCGACCAAGTTCATCGTTCGCGCCACGCCCGTCGCCTCAATAAACACCGGCGCCGGCGAATTCCGGCAAAAGTCCAGCAGCATCCGCGTCAACGCATGCTTCGACGAACAACAAACACAATCGCCAGCCAGCGTCGTCACCATCTCCGCCAATCCCTCCAGCCGATAGCCGTCGACATTTTCATTAGCATACTCATTTTCAATTACCCTTGAGCCCTTATAGTCACTTTGTTGCAATAAGAATTCCAACACGCTGGTCTTGCCGGCGCCCAGCGAGCCATTCACCAAATACAGTGGCACTTTATCAACAACCGCCCGCGCTTCGTCAAACGCCGCATTAACACTAAATTCCAAATCATCATCGCGTTTCGCCATACATCTATTATACGTCATCACAGCCAAGGTGCTATACTAAGACTATGAAAGTCATTCTGGCCCTCGGCAATCCTGGCGACAAGTACACCTACACCCGGCACAACGCTGGCTTTCTAGTAGTTGACCAGCTGGCAGCGGAGCAGGGTGCACAATTTAGCAATAAGCCCAAATTCTTTGCGGATATTGCCGAGCTACGTAATTTTACCATTGATTCAGCCACTAGTGCAAAATCACCTGTCACTATACCGCGAGAAAAAATTCTCCTCGTCAAACCGACCACGTACTACAATGACGTCGGTATTTCCGCGCGGGCGATTTTAGATTTTTATAAACTGGCACTGGATGATTTACTAATTATTCACGATGACACTGACCTTGATTTTGGCAAAATCCGTGTCCGAAAAGGCGGCCGCGACGCTGGCAGCAACGGCTTAAAATCGCTTCATGCTCACATTGGTTCTGACTTTTGGCATATTCGTATCGGTACAGACAATCTACTGCGGCGGCAAGTCTCAACCGACCGTTTTGTTATGATGAATTTTAATAGCGATGAATTAACTATTTTGAAAAATTGGGCCATCCCAACGGTGCAAACAATGATTCATGACTTTTTATCCGATCAAATTTCAGCCATAAGCGTCAAATTATAACCCCGACACATCACTATACCATTACGCCTGCGAAATTAAAAATGCTTATTGCAACAATGTCGCAATAGCAAACGCTTCCGCCCGAAACGAAAAATCCCGAAGACTAACTACCGTCGCCTCCGCGGCACAATTTTCGCCGCGCTCTGTTTTAACCGCCGCTCAGCGCTATGTAATTTTGCCGCGGCTGCTTCTTGTAAATTAATCGCTCGCGCCTCCAGTATACTACTACCAACTGCCAAGCTCACAAACAGCAACCCCAAACCGCCCGTCGCCCACTCCGGCAGCTCCAGGTGAAACAACTTAGCGATCATCATCATACCCAGCGCCATGATCGCCCAGTGCGCGCCATTTTCTAGGTATTTATATTTACCAAGCATGCCCGTCCGCAGCAAATACACCGTCAGCGACCGCACCCAAATCGCTCCAGCACCCAAACCCGCCACGATCAGCAGCACGCTACTAGTGATGGCAAAGGCACCGATGACGCCATCGAAGCTAAAACTAGCGTCCAACACTTCCAGATAGAGCAGGCTAGCGAACGCTGCCCAGCCGACCTTGACCTTAACTGACTTAGCATCATCCTCGTGGAAGAATGAGCCGAACAATTCCAGCCCGATGTGCAGTATAATCCCCAACACCGACGAGATCAGCACCAGCGCCCGATGCGGCGGCTCAACCGTAAAGTATAGCACCGCTGCTACGCTAAGCATCAGACACACCTTGAAATTCTCAAACCGCCCGGCCTTAGCCATCCACGGCTCGACATGGCGCATCCAATGCACGCGCTTGTTATAATCAATGAAATAACTGAGGCCAATCATAATCAGAAACGCGCCGCCAAAAGCATCGATCATCGGCGAGGTTTCATGCAAAATATGACCGTATTCCGCCGGCTTATTTAGCGCCAAATCGACCACTTCCATAAAGCCATGACCGCTCGCCACCATCACGATGATAATCGGCAGCACGAACCGCACCACGAACACCGCCACGAAAATCCCAACTGTCAAGAATACCTTTTGCCAAACCTGGCTCATGCCGGCTAGCACCTTGCTGTTGATCACCGCGTTGTCAAAGCTAAACGTAACCTCCAGCACCACCAGAATCGTGAACAACCACAAGCCATTCAAACCCAGCTGGGTGAAAATCAACCCGCCCAACGCTAGCGTCAACAGCGCCGAAAACCAAAAAATCCGAAATGGGTGATGTGAGTGGAGCCAATGTCTCATACTAATTTTTAGTATAGCATGCTAGGCGGGGAGTAGTATAATAGAAACTATGCCGTCACTACAGACAATATATCAGCGCGCTGGCGCCTGGTTCAAAAACCACAGCGACGCGATCCGATGGACTATCGTCGGCTTGTTTGGCATCGTTGTGATGCAGTATGGTTTACAAATTGACCTCTGGCTAATCGCCCATCCACCGCACACGTGGGTCGAGACGTTGGCGCCATTGGCACAGGATTTTCTGACACTAACCTGCAGCGTCATCGTTGAAGCCACACCGTTTCTCATCATCGGCATCATTGTTTCCGCTCTCATCCGCCGCTTCCTACCGCCAGATCGATTGCTTAAAATCCTCCCCAAGCACACGCTCATTCGCCGCATTCTCCTCTCGCTCGTTGGCATCGCGCTGCCAGTCTGCGAGTGCGGCAATGTGCCAGTCGCCCGCAGCCTCCTAGCGCACGGTCTCAAACCCGCCGACGTCATCAGCTTTCTCTTAGCCGCGCCGATCCTCAATCCGATTACCATCATCGCCACCATGACCGCCTTTAGCTTTGAACCGCGCATGGTCTGGTGGCGCATCGGCTTTGGCTTTCTAATCGTCCAGCTGACCGCTCTGATCGTCAGCTTTATTCACCCGAGGCACGTCCTCCAGCCGTCATTTGCTGCCTCTTGCACCGACCGTCATCCAACGACTTTTCGCCACATCCTCGCTGATTCTCGCAACGAATTTTGGCAGCTCACCACCATGCTCGTCCTCGGCGCCATGATCGCTGCCGCCACCCAAGTCTTCGTCCCGCGCTCCATCATCAACGCCGTCGGCGGCGACATCATCCTGTCGGTCATCGCCATGATCGGCCTCGGCTTTGTCGTCTCTATCTGCTCCAGCGTCGATGCGTTTTTTGCGTTGGCTTATGCCCGTATCTTCACCAACGGCTCCGTCCTCGCCTTTCTGCTGACTGGCCCGATGATCGACATCAAGCTGATTCTCCTCATGAGAAGCACCTTCCGTCCGCGATTTATCCTGCTAGTTATGCTCATTATTTTCAGCCTGTCACTGGCGGCAGGAATCGGAGTCAATCTATATGCGCGCTAAGTTCACCCCGTTGTTACGCGCTGGCGGCGGGCTACTCGCCTGTGGCTACATCATTCTCATCGCCGTCCGCGGCCAGCTCGGCTTTTACATTCATCCGCGCTACCATCTGCTCGCCGTCGTGGCGGCCATGACTGGCAGCATGTTACTAATCCTCGATATCATCTTGCAGCTACGCCATAACCCAGCAGGGAAGCGACGAGCCTCCGCCCGCCCGGCACCCACCAAGCATCCAGAAAAGCCGCGGCGTAAAATCTCTCTACTTTCAATCATCACCGCCGGCATCCTCGCCCTGGCCATCATCCTGCCGCCGCGCCCACTGTCCTCGTCCAGCGCTGCCAATCGCGCCACGTCCGGGCCGACCAGCACAACTGGCCGCTGCGACAAACCGGAGCCGCTTGATGGCAAGCCCGTTTCCATGAACCGCTGGCGTAGCGCATTTGATGACTGTCCGAATGACAGCTTTTTTGACGGTGTAACCATTGACGTCACTGGCTTCGTGGCGCGCGACCCAGGCGGCTTTTACGACAACCGCTACTTCGAACTCTCTCGCTTCGTTATCAGTTGCTGCGCCGTTGACAGCACCCCGATCAGCATTCTCGTCAAGACCCCAGACGCCGAGCGTTACCGCAACAACCAATGGCTACGCCTAAGCGGACAGATCAAGCGTGAGCTATCCGGCGGCAAAGCCGTTTACGTCCTCACCAACCCCACCATCACCCCAACCACCGAGCCAGCCAATCCATACGAATTCCTCGGCGTGTAGCTATGTATCATTATTACGACAATGTCTCAATTGGCTTCCAACGCTCTCACGCCTATGCGGCCTACTTGTACACAAAGACTGAATTAATTACCTCATCTGTCGGATGGTATTCCCCCATCAGCTGCACATTCTCAAGGGCATCAGCGTCAAACCCTGGGTAGAGCAGGGTACGCGCCCCATACGCCCCGCGCGCGATTAGTCGCCCGTCTGGTTTAAGCGCTGGTCGTACATGATCAACAATTGCTTGCTTTTCCGCCAGCGTCTCGCCAGCCAGCCCCGCCACATATATCGCATCATATCGCCCCTCATCCAGCGCCACCGACTGACCCAGACCGGTCACAAATTCACCCGGCCAATCAAGCGCTGTCGCAAGGCCGCGCGATAACTCAATTGCCTCGTCCGACGCATCAATATGCGTAATCCGCGCTCCCGTTAGCTGATGTAGCCACCATCCCGTCAGCGGCAACGGCCCGCTACCGATCATCGCAACCTCCGAGGAGTCACACAGCCACAGCCCAGCTCGCCCCAGTAGTCCAATCTCACGCCGCGTCAACTCTTTATAATTCTCATGATACGGAAACTCTTCCAGCTTTGCCCACGGGTTATCCGCCTTCGTGATACGCCTCGACCAGTGTCGTTCCAGCTCTCCCTCGGCTACCGCGCAGCGCTGCTGCACCTGATGGCGCCTATTCTCATCACACAGCAGTGGATCTTCACCGTGCGCCACCACCGTCTTAACTAATTCAGTAAACGCCGCATTCACTTCCTCAGAAGGTGTGAGCTGCGGCAAGCTCAGCACTCGTTCAATACATTCTTTCATAGCTCATCAGTATGGCGTATTGTGTGGCTTATTGCAATTTTGTCGCAATAAGTGCTACAATTGCGACATGGATACCTTACGCGACATCTTTCGCCAAGCCGACCTTCGCCTGACCAAATCACGCTGCGAAGTCTTTACAGCACTCGAATCCATCGACGTGCCACTGACCATCGCCGAAATTGCCAAGCGCTGCCCGAGCACTAACCGCACCAGCATCTATCGCATCCTCGAAACCTTTCACGAGCTCCACATCATTAACACCATCCACATCGGCTGGAAAGTCCGTTATGAGCTCGCCGAGCCATTTATCAAGCATCATCACCACCTCTACTGCACACGCTGTCATAACGCCGAACCGCTAGAGACACCAGAGCTAGAGCGACTCATTGCCTTGATCGGTCAGCGCCATCACTTCCGTGTCGAGCGCCACCACTTTGAACTCGAAGGAGTATGCCAGGCCTGCATGGCAGCTGGTGATACGCAGCCTGGCTCAACCAAGACGACTAGCCAAGCCTAATCGGTCGCCGGCAGCAGTTATCTCAATTCCAACAAACCACACACGGCCAGATATCTCTCCTACAAACTACACCTCAAGCTTTGCCCGTAGCATATCCCGCTCACGTGTCAGCGTCCGGTAGCGCTTGAACGCACCCATCAGTTCGTTGCGTGCTGTCGCGTCTAGGTCAAAAATCGCGAGCAGCACCGAATCAATTTCTTTGACCGCCCGCTGCGCTTCTGACAAATTCGCCACGCCCGGCACCGTATCGAGGTACTCCTCGCGAATCGCTTCAGTCTTTTTCTCATATAGCGCCAGTCGCTTCGCCGGGCTCTCGGCCGCTTTTTTACTCAGCCGGCCCAGCGCCTTTTCGTACTCCTGTCGCGCTGCCAACACCGTCACATAATCAATATTCAGCCCGAACAGCCGCGCCGCCAAGCCGCCGCGCTCCTGCTCAATCGCCGTCATTTCTCGCTCAATCGCCGCCAAGCGCCTCGTTACCTCGCGCCGCAGTTTCTTGACTTGACGACCGGCCCGCAGCCGCTGCCAGCATCGCACCAGTCCCCGGGCCCGCTTGTCCACCACAGTCATACCAACCTCACCGAGCACCGCCCGGTACAGTTCGTACCTCATAAAATCTTCAACCTGCTGCCGACAGACCTCGATTGGCTGCTGAGTAAACGCCAGCGTCCGCTGATACGGCTTTTTCTCTCGCCTTGACGTAAACTGCGACCCCGCAAAGGCCAGTCGCTCCTCCTCGAGCCGCACCGGTATCATCATGGCGATCAGCCGTTGCTGCGACGACGTTTCAGCCAGCAAATCCTCCTGCAAGGCTTGCTGCAACATTGTCGCATTATGCGCCGAGGTGATCGTCTCTAATCTCGGTAACCATTCGTCCCGCCACGCCGTCAACATGTCATGCATCGTGCGCTTGCTACGATTCAGCACCCGCGCGTCTCGTCGAAATCGTCGCGGCACACGTGCCAAGACGGTAGCCGCTTGGGCTCGAAACACCAACGGGCGCTCTTGGCTTAACTTGACTAAGGTATCGTGCTCAATTATCTGCGTCATATGTATTCACTATACTATTTTAGAGACAAAAAGTCAATATTATGCTCACGCATATTCATCTAATGTTTCGCTTTCTGGCAGGTCACCTCACACTAATTCACGCCCAACCTTCACTTACACGGTGCAAGATCACGCCAAAAACCCAACTAAAAAAGCGCCAGGTAAGGGTGGGCATCACCTGGCGCTTTGTTACCCTTCAACCCACCCGAGCTCCCGTCTCAGTGAAGCGTCGTGACTAAAACTCCAAAAGTCCGCGCCTGATTATAATATCAACACCATCCAGTGCTCACCTTAACAGAGGTCGCCTTCAAAAAAGGGCAGTTAAAGGGGTTAGTATGCGCGTAACGTTGAATCGCAAAAAGTGGAGGGTAAGAATACTTAATGCCATTGCGCGCAACCTAACATATTAGTTAGAATAGGGGGTATAAGGTGCTTTTGATTAGCACTTCGGCTAACCAATCGCTCCTGATTATAGCAAGCATTTGACAACATGTCAATACTTTTTATCACAAAAGTCATGGAAATCAATAGAATCCGTCCAGATGAGCATATTTTTACCCAGAGGTTGGCAAGTATTGCTAATCCGCCGAAAAGCTTGTGTTTTATGGGAAAATTACCAACGAGTGGCGCACCGGTAGTAGCGATTGTTGGTTCGCGCAAACCCTCGGCGTACGGCCGGGAGGTGACCGAGCAGCTGGCAAGCGACCTAGCAAAAGCCGGCTGTATCATCGTCAGCGGCCTGGCGCTCGGCATCGACAGCATCGCCCAGAAAGCCGCCCTGGAGGCTGGCGGCACAGTCATCGGCGTCATTCCCAATGAACTGCCCGACATCTCACCGCAAACCAATTACAAACTAGCCATGAATATCATAAAAAACGGCGGTGCTATTCTATCCGAATGGAAAAAAGGCGACGGTAAAGTTGTCAATCGCTGGAGCTTTTTAGAGCGCAACCGCTTGGTCTCCGGCTTGGCTGACGCCGTCATTATCACCGAGGCAGCCGAGCGCAGCGGCACACTCAATACCGCCGCCCACGCCTTATCTCAAGGCCGCGACGTCTTTGCCGTGCCAGGCAACATCACCAGCCCGCTGTCTGCCGGCTGCAACGCGCTGCTCAAACAAGGCGCCCTCGTCGCCACCACTGCCACGGACATTCTCAACGTCATCGCCCCATCAAACGCTCAATCGGCTACCGACCAAGCCGTCATCCCCCTCGGTGAAACCCCGGCCGAAAACACTATCATCGACTTACTCCGGACCGGCCTCAGAGACGGCGACCAACTACAGCAACAATCCGGTCTCAACCCAGCCGACTTCGCCACGGCACTAACCATGCTAGAGATCAACGGCGTGATCAAGCCGCTCGGGGCGAATAATTGGACTCTTAACTAGTATCAACAATGCGTCTATGCTTGTAACATTATCTACTACGATGCTATGCTAGTCCCAATGAGGAGAGAATTATCAAGGCCCAATACAACCATTGAAACGTGCCATAATCCAGACACCCCTATCGACCCAGAGGTATCAGACGACATACTCACGCTACCCAATATCGTTACTACAGTAGGTGGACTATGCAGCATATACGGCATCCGAAACGCTGACACTATTAAGGGTATCGCCGCCTTGATTATTGGCGAACTGTCGGACAAGGCTGATGGAACACTAGCGAGACGCCTCCATCAGCAATCAAAACTCGGTATCAAGCTTGACCCCATCAGAGATAAAGTGGTCGCCGCCACTGCACTCCTAAAGATAGTAGAAGATGGTCTCGCCTCAAAGACTGTCGTTGCATCTATGACCAGCCTCGAGGCGACCAAAGCAATAGCCACGCTCATAGCGGAACAAAAGCACCGCCAACTCCCCAGCCAGGCCGAACCGCTCCGACCAACACAGGTTGGCCGCATCAGTGGCGCCCTCGTGTCGACCGCGACATTATTATACATACTCAGCGGCTCGGTAGAGTCATTTGGCCACGAGAAAACAGCAAAGGTACTCCGTAGCCTCGGTGACGGAGTATCTAAAATATACTTACCAGTTGCCGGCCTAGCAGCTGCTCAATATATGATACGTGCCGCCAAACTCAGTAAGCAAGTCAAGGAAGAAATACGCCAACAGCAATAAGAGGCTCTCGCGCCCAAACACCCTCGGCGGTTGTGGTTGCGAGGTGATTTGATATAATATAGAGTTATGAAAAATCTCGTCATCGTCGAGTCGCCAGCCAAAGCTAAGACCATTGAGAAATACTTGGGCAAGGATTTTCATGTCTTATCAAGCGTGGGACACATCCGCTCAATCGTCAAAAAAACCAAGGACGGCACGCCGCCAATTGATGTGGCGAATGATTTCTTCGCTATCTACGAAGTCGATCCCGAGAAAAAGAAAGTTATCACCGAGCTAAAGAAAAACGTCAAGGCCGTCGGCAAAGACAACGTCTGGCTGGCCACCGATGAAGACCGCGAAGGGGAGGCTATCGCCTGGCACCTCTGTAAAGTGTTGGATTTACCGATTGAGACAACCAAGCGCATCGTCTTTCACGAGATCACCAAAGATGCCATCACCAATGCTATCAAGAACCCGCGCACTGTCGACATGAACCTAGTGCAGGCGCAGCAAGCCCGGCAAATCCTCGACCGGCTGGTTGGTTTTGAACTCAGCCCGGTAGTCTGGCAAAAAGTACCGGGCGGCAAGTCAGCCGGTCGCGTCCAGAGCCCGGCAGTGCGGCTGCTGGTCGAACGCGAACGAGAAATTATGAAGTTCGAGGGCAGTTCACAGTTCAAGGTGACCGCCATATTTATCCACGACAATCAAGAATCCAAAGCCGAACTCAACCAAAAATTTGATTCCGAAGCAGCCGCCCATGAATTCCTAACTGGCCTCAAGCCAGCCACATTCACCGTCAGCGACATCTCCAAGACGCCCGGCACTCGCAACCCAGCCGCGCCGTTCACGACCTCGACTCTGCAGCAGGAGGCCAACGCCAAGCTTGGCTTCAGCTCCAAAGCCACCATGGCCTCGGCCCAGCGGCTCTACCAAGACGGTAAAATCACCTATATGCGTACTGACTCGGTCAATCTGAGCGGGCAGGCCATCGCCAGTGCGACTGATTTCATCAAGCGGTTGTACGGCCCGGATTATTCGACTGTGCGCAAATTCAAAACCAAATCCGCCTCAGCCCAAGAAGCCCACGAAGCCATCCGCCCGACCGACATCACCCGCGAAACCGTCACCTCCAACGAGTATGACCAAAAACTCTACGACCTCATCCGCCGCCGCACCCTAGCATCGCAAATGTCGGCAGCAAAATTAGAGAAGACCACGGTGGTAATTTCTATCGAGAAAGCGCTCGTTTCACCATCCTCCTCCAGAGTACACTCTTCACTCGCATCTCCACCGGAGATGGCTCGTGAGCGTTCGGCTGAAACGTCCGCTCCTCGCGAACGTTTCACAGCCTCTGTCGGAGGAGATGAAACGAGCAGCACCGACTCGACCGATCAGCTGAAGCCTCGAGCGACATCTCAGAAAAAATCTGGGCTGGCTTTAGCGGGTCCCGGATTATTTTATGACGATGTCCGAGAGGCAACCGTGACAGATCTTTACTTTGAAGCCAAAGGCGAAGTCATCACCTTCGACGGCTTCCTGCGCGTCTACGGCGGCGGCAAAGACGAACTCTTACCAAAACTCCACACCGGCGACACGCTTGAAACGCACGACATCACCGCCCGCCAAACCTTCGCCCGGCCACCGGCCCGTTACACCGAAGGTTCACTCGTCAAGAAGCTTGAAGACCTCGGCATCGGCCGGCCAAGCACCTACGCCACCATCATCGACACCGTGCAAACCCGCGGCTACGTCGAAAAAGGTGACAGCGAAGGCCAGCCGCGCGACGTCATCGTCCTCAATTACAACGGCGAAGAAGTCAGTCGCGACATCGTTCAGGAAAAAACCGGTTCCACTCGCGGCAAGCTCATCCCAACACCAAGCGGGGAACTAATCGCCAACTTTTTGACCGACCATTTCACACAAATCGTTGACTATGATTTCACCGCCAATGTCGAAACTGAATTTGATAAAATCGCCGCCGCTGACCTAGCGAAAAGCGCCATGCTGCACGGATTTTACACGCCGTTTCACAAATTAATCGAACAGTCAGGCGGTATCGACCGCAGTAAAGTCGGCGCTAACCGTGAAGTCGGCATCGATCCAAAGTCCGGCAAACCAATCCTGGCGCGCTTTGGCCGCTTTGGCCCAATGTTGCAGCTGGGCGCCACTGACGACGAAGACAAGCCGCGCTTTGCACCACTACCGAAGGGTGCGAAAATCGAGACCGTCACCTTAGAACAAGCACTAGAAATGTTCAAATTGCCGCGCGTCGTCGGTCAAACCGAAGACGGGCAAGACATCAAGGCCAACATCGGTCGCTTTGGCCCGTACATCCAAGTCGGCAAGCTCTTCGTATCCATCAAACCCGAGAATCCGCACCACATCACCCTAGAAAAAGCCCGCGAACTCTACGCCGCCAAGCTCCAGGCCGAAGCCGAGAAGCACATCGCTGAATTCTCAGATGGCGTTAAAATCCTCAACGGTCGCTTTGGCCCGTACATCACCGACGGCACGAAAAACGCCAAAATCCCCAAAGACACCGACCCAAAAACCATCACTCACGAGCAGGCCTTGGAACTCCTAAAAGCCGCACCCGCGAAACCAGCTCGCCGCGGCCGCGCCTCGGCCAAATCATCCAAATCCCCGAGAAAAAGCAGGCGCTCAAAGAAGTAATTGACCCACAAAATAACCCAATCAAGCCACATTTCATTAGTGCTGTATAGACCACATTCCCATAATTCACAAAATTAAAAACTATCACACCATTTCATTGCAAAAATTGTTAAATACATGCTATAATTATGGCGTACTATACGACTTGCTTGACACGAAAATATTTTATTGTATAATAGCAATATCGTCATATATCAACATAACTTCTGAGGTGAGGCAGAGAGGATTTAACATAAAGCCATGAGCGACACACAAGAACAGAGCGCACCAGACAAGCAGCTTCGGCAAGCAGCCGAGGATGTTTTGGCGCAAATTCCGCAGGAGCGTGAGAAAGAGATTATTAGCCGTCGCTTTGGTTTATACGGCAGCAAAGAGACGCTGGAGCAGATCGGCGACATGCTCGGGATCACTCGTGAGCGTGTCCGCCAGCTGGAGAAGGCTATCCTCGTTCGCCTGCGCCTGTTGGTGGCTGATGGCGGTATACCAAGTGCCTCGGCTGCTGAAAAGATGGTCACTTCACACCTGTCGGAAATGGGCCGAGCCGCACCACTACATAATCTCGCCAAGCATGTCCTCGGCCGGGATGTCACCGATAGCGAACGATCCCATGTCGCCTTTATCGCCGAGCTCAATCCATCGATCAACATTATCACCGAAAACGATGACTATTACCACTCAGCCATCATCGGCACGCCAAACGACGAGAAGAATATCAAGAAGCAAGTCGAAGAAATTGTCAAAGCCATCAAACAGCACGGTGAGCCGGTTACCGCTGAGGAACTACACAAAACGCTCAATTACGAACACCCATCCAACATTGCCGCACTCGCCTCGATTAGCAAGAAACTAGCCCATCTCCGTGGTCTGTGGGGCCTGATCAAGTGGCCGCTCGTCAACCCAAAAACCATTCGTGACAAGATCTTCGTCATTCTCGACAGTAACGGTCAGCCAATGCACTTCTCGGACATCGCTAAAGCCATCAAGGACAGTGACTTCAAACGCAAAGATGTCACCATTCAAGCCATCCACAACGAACTCATCAAAGACAAGCGCTTCGTCCTGATCGGCCGCGGTATTTATGCCCTCGAATCGTGGGGTTACGCTCGCGGTACCGTCGCCGACATCATCGCCAGCGTCCTACGCGAGGCCGGCGAGCCGCTGCACCGCGATGAAATCGTGAAGCGCGTCCTCGACAAGCGTCAAGTCAAAGAAACCACCATTCTGCTCAACTTGCAAGCCAAACCGCAATTCCAACGCTCCGCCAAGGCCACCTACATTCTGGTCAGCGAAGCCTAAGTTTGCATTTATCTATAAGGGGTGAGATAATGAAATAGCATGGAAATTATCTCTTCGATGATTAGTTTTTTAACACAGTGGTACGTCTGGATACCCATCACAGCCGTGCTGTCATTCTTGACGTGGCGCAACTATCAGCGGGCCGACGAATTCGAACCGACCGAGAGTGTGTTATTAGTACTCGAAATCCCCAAAGCCAACGACAAGAAAGAGCTGGCCGCCGAGCAATTATTCGCCAGCCTGCACGGCATCTTGCGCGACAAACGCGAACTCAAATTATCAGGCGGGCGGCAGGAGCATATCAGCTTTGAAATCGCCTCGGTCAACGGTCAAATTCGTTTTTACGTCTGGGTACCCCGGACGCTACAGAGCTTCGTCGAGGGACAAATTTACGCCCAATACCCAACCGTTCAAATCCACGTCGCCAGCGAAGATTACACCGAGCACGAGCGTGAGCACTCCACCGTGTACACCACTGAGCTAACCTTGACGGCGCCAGAGTTCTTGCCAATTCGCACCTTTCAAACCTTTGAAGTCGATCCACTGGCGGGAATTACCGGTACGCTAGCCAAGCTAGAATTGACCGGCGAGGAACTCTGGGTGCAAGTGCTCATCAGACCGATCGCCGACAGCTGGCAACAGTCCGCTGATCGCTGGATCGCTAGCGTCAAGAGTGGGCATAAACTTATCCCCGGACTCGGCGGTGGAGGCTTGCAATGGATTGGTACGCTACTCGAGGCCCTCTGGAGACCACCGGGCCAAGGAAGTGATGGCAAAAAAGCGCCCGAGCTATCTGAGCGTGACAAGACGCGCGTCTCTGAGGCAGAGAAGAAGGCCACCAAATTGGGCTACGACGTCAAGATCCGCCTGGCGTACCTTGGCGAAGATCAAACCAGCGCCAAACTACATATGCAGGCGCTGGTCGGTGCTTTTAAGCAATTCAACTCAACCAACCTCAACGGCTTTCGCGCCGTCAAGGGTGCGTTCGGCAAGGAGTTTCTCGACAAGTACCGCAAGCGTGCGTTTTACGGCGATGGCTACATCCTGAACATTGAGGAGCTGGCCTCCGTCTTTCACTTACCGCACACCAATGTCGAGACGCCGAACATCGTCTGGGCCAGCGCCAAAACCGCCGAGCCGCCATCCAAGCTGCCCGTCCTGACCGGCAGCGACGCCAACGACGACCAGATTTCCGCCTTTGGCGTCACCAATTTCCGCGGCATCAACCACCAGTTCGGCATGCTGCGTTACGACCGCTCGCGCCACGTCTACATCATCGGCCAGACAGGAGCGGGGAAATCCGGATTATTGGAATTATTCGCGCTCAGCGACATTTTTCACAGCCAAGGCTACGCTATCATCGACCCACACGGCGACTTCGCCATCAACAACATGAAATTCATCCCCGGCTCACGGCTGAACGACGTCGTCTATTTTAACCCGGCCGACACCGCCTATCCGCTTGGCTTCAACCCGCTGGAAGTCACCAACCCGAACCAAAAAACCAACATCTCATCAGAGGTCATCGGCGTCCTGAAGCGCATGTTTGGCGAGAGTTGGGGGCCGCGACTGGAGTACATCTTGCGCTACACCATCCTGGCACTGCTCGACCGGCCAGAGACGACCATGCTGGACATCACCCGCATGCTAACTGATAAAAACTTCCGCAAGGAAACGCTGGGCTATTGCCGCGACACTGTGGTCTTGCAATTCTGGAATGTTGAATTCGCCAGCTGGAACGACAAGTTCGTCGCCGAGGCCGTCGCACCAGTCCTCAACAAAGTCGGCGCCTTTACTGCCAACCCAATCATCCGCAATATCATCGGCCAGCCCAAATCCACCTTCAACATCCGCCAAATCATGGACGAGGGCAGAATTCTCATCGTCAATTTGTCCAAGGGCCTCATCGGCGAAGACAACGCCGCCATCCTCGGCTCATTCCTAGTCACCAAGATTCAGCTGGCCGCCATGAGCCGCTCGGACATCCCAGACATCCGCGACCGCCGTCCATTTTACCTTTACGTCGACGAGTTCCAGAACTTCGCCACTGACTCATTTGCCACCATCCTGTCCGAAGCCCGCAAGTATGGCCTCAACCTGACCGTCGCCAACCAGTACATCTCACAGATGAATGAAACCGTGCGCGACGCAGTCTTTGGCAACGTCGGCACTATGATTTCATTCCGTGTGTCTGCTGACGACGCACCAATCCTGGCCAAGCAATTTGAGCCGAATTTCGAAGCAGTCGACCTCTTGCAGATGCATAATCGTAACTTCGTCATCAACATGGTCATCGGGGGAGAGAAGACCCCAGCCTTCTCCGCGCGCACCCTCGAACTCCCACCAAGCCAAGCCGACAACACGCCGCACATCATCGAACATTCACGGCGCATGTACTCGCGAAACAGGGAAGACGTCGAGCAAGAAATTGCCGCCGTCATCATGCCGCCACGCCCGCAAAAGCAGCCCACCCAGCCGCGCCCACAAGCCGTCGCCGCAGCTGCACTAGCCCAGCCCGCTCAGGCGGCCACTAGTCAACCGGCACAGGGAACCACGGCCACTAACACCCAACACCCCGCACCACAACCCGAACCCGTCACAGACAGCGGCGAAGTCATCTTGCAAATCCGCGGCAACAGCGCATTTGAATCAGCAGCTACCGACACCGCCACACCAAAGAAACGCCGACGACGACGGAAGAAGAGTTCGACATAAGTATAATTTATGGCTTACACACCAGAGATTCCTCTAGATCGTCTCATTATGAAAAACATCAGCTACCTGCAGTATCCCGATCGTCCTGGGCATTTCTGTTTATAGAAGCACGAATAAGCTCGATGAGTTCTTGATGCCCTTCATAATCTTCCCCCTCCTCGATACGACGCATGATTTCCGCAAATAGTTTATCGTGGAGATCACGACTTTCTTCACTTAGCTCTGGTTCAGTAGGAGTATCGTCTAGGTCCCATTCGCGTAGCGCTGAATCAACAAAAAGATCCGCCCCGCCGTCTGGAACATAGACCCTTGTTTTATCTTTTATCATTTTTTCTTCCGAAAAGCTTCGATAACCCCATCTTATCTCCCTTTATAATTATAGCACATACGAAACGATAGGGAAGTAACCATAATTTAAACTATGTTTAACTATAAACCCCCTTCTCAAACTAGATACAATTCAAGTTACTTGGAAATATATAGAACAAAAAGCGAACTTATCACATTAGCGGTTCGGGCGGCCTCAGACTACCGAGATTAACGCACGTGCAGGCTGTGTCGCCCATATATAGCAAGCCTGGATGGATAATACGGCAACGGGTACGATAACGACCAGAAGCGCTCAATCACCATAAAACATAAAACGCCGAGGTAATAAAACAAATCTAAGTTTTCAGTAAATTCCGCAAAACCACATTTGGTAGATTTATCCGTCAATCACGGTAACAGCACGGGGCGTCCAGTAAAGGGCAGTCAAAACTAGACCAGGCATTATATACAAAACAAAAAATATTATCGCGAAGAGACGATAGAGCATACGTCTTTTCGTAGATAATTTAATGTCGCACAAGGTAGCTTTTACGTATTATAGTTATTTTGATACGCTAAACCTCGTTATACATACACTTAATATACTAATATACCCCCTTTATAACTTTTTCACCTAACACCTCTTTACGGCGGGGGATCTCCTCTGGGTTTTCACCGCACTACGGTGAGTGCTAATACGGGACACGTTCAAGCACCATAAACAAAACGGAGACCACGCCAACCACTTTCAAGCGATCAGGGGACTTTGGGAGACTGAGACGCCAGTATTGTCTCGTCTCTCAAATAAATATCCTTACCGAACTGAACGTCGTTACGGCCTAGGCAAACTCGTAGACTTTTCCACATCACAAGGCACCCAGCACACGGGTATATGGCACTTTTGTTTGTCCACGAGGTGCGCACGCGACAAATACGGCGTCCCGCCGGCTAGGCTCATGACAAATATTTGACTTTTTCCTATTTTATTCCCCTGCTCTATTTTTCCACAAGCACCTTATTTGATTTTCTGCTATTTTGATATTATAACTATGTTTTTCTTAATCCTCTGATAAACGAACAAAAAGCGAACTAGCGGAGTAATGGGCTCCGTCTCTACCCTATTGGTGGCTCGACCTACAACCCGCGCGAACGAGTAATTCACCCCTGCCCGCTACTTATAAAACACTCGCTGATTGACGCGCACATCGATATATGCAGGAGCCGCGCCACTACTCTGGAAGAACGCCATGGCCTTGACCGCTTGCGCTACCTGCGCTGCCGCCTCCCTGTCGGTGGTCATTTTAATGCTATATGGACGGCCCTTGATTGACAGAAGCGCCTGGCGGACGGTGTTTTGCGGCAGGATAATTTCCGTAACCTCTAGCTGGTGCTCACGAAAGCCGGCGACAGCTTGACCAAGAAAGCTAAGGAAATGGCGATTGATAACCTCCTGGCCGGCGGCAGTCGGCACACCGCTCTGGTCTTTGACGATGACTGACGGCGAGCTCGCGTAGGTGGTCGAGAATGTCACGCCTGCATCGTCAACAAAATAGCTTTTATCACCAGAAGTCCACTGGACGACTGGCTGGCGAAAGGTAAGTTTGAGGCGCGGCCTGACGAGCTGATCGGCCTCGAGGCGAACCGTCTTGACCTCCGGGGCTTTCTCGAGGAAAAAACTAGCCAGCGACTGGTGATTCAGTACAAACAAGAATCGCTCGACCGGACGTGCACTGAGATATTCATCAATGAGGCGGTGGTAGCGATCGGCCTCTTTGGCGCTCGCCGCATCTGGCGTTTGCACTGATACCGTGACGGTACATTGCCACGCAAGTAGGGCGGCGATAATAATCACCAGTACACTACTCAATAGGACGATCCACCGCATCTGGCGACGTCGAGATTTCGCATGCTGAACCGTGCGCTCTGAGGTCTCGACTGGCGAGGCGGTGTGCCGGGTGTTGAGGTTACGATTGCGGCGATAGGCTGTTTCAAATGAGCTGTCCTCGTTAATTAGCGCCGCTTGACGACGAGCCGCAATTTCGCGGCGTGTGGTCGGCGTAGATTTTGCCCGAGAAAAGGGTAATTTCACCGACGTCTCCCCTGTCGACGAATGACGGTGAGGAGCATCGCTGCCATGTCCTTGGCGGCGTTGGGCTTGGCAAACGTACCGATGTTTCGCTCGAGGCCGGCCAAGATCCGCGGCGACTTGACGAGGCCAATGACCTTCTTGCTCAGCACCTCTGGTGTCTGCTCCAGCGTCGACTCCTCAATGATCACTGCCGCCAGCGCGTCCTGATATACCTTGGCATTCTTCAGTTGATGACCAGCTGTCAACATACCGTTCGGCACGATCACCGCTGGTTTATGAAGCGCCGCCAGCTCCAGCAGCGTCGTCGCACCGGCCCGCGCCACCACTACATCCGCTGCCGCCAATACTTCGGCCATACCGTGATGGACGAACGCCTCTAAGCGCCAGCCCGCTCTCTCGTCAGTCCGCTCCTTCAGGTCGTCAAACTGATGCTTACCAGAGATCAAGAACACCGACGCCTCAGCCAGCAGCTGCTCGCGCGTGGCTACCGCTGCCTCGTTGAGGCGCGCTGCCCCCAGTCCACCGCCAGTCACCACCACCAGTGGCCGCGCCGGATCAAAGCCAAGCTTTGCCTTTAGCTGCCGCCGCTCAGCCGCGCTATATGGTCGAAATTCCTCAGCCACCGGAATGCCGACATACTCCGCCTTGACGTCAGGATAATTATAGTGCTCCAGCGGCGCCCCGGTGCCGATCTTGGCAGCAAATGGCGCCAATAGCCGATTAGTTAGCCCTGGATGCGCATCCGAATCATGCAGCACCAGCGGAATCTTCAGCAGCCGCGCTGCATAGCCAACCGGCAGACAGACGTAGCCGCCCTTGATAAAAATCACATCTGGCCGCCACCTGAGCAACTTACAAAAGCTCTGAATAAATCCAACCCCCACCAAAAAGATATCGCGCAGATTCGGTAGCAAAATTGATGGACGAAGATGAAACGTCATGCTTTTACCGTGGTAGCGGCGGATTTTGCCAGCGATAATCAACTCAACCGGGATCGCCTCGTCAAATTTACCAAAAATACCGCGAGCACTAGCGCCAAACTTCCGATCACACCAAAACCGCAATTCGTGATCACCCGATGATCGCAACTCCTTACACACTGCCACGACTGGCGTAACGTGTCCGCCCGAGCCGCCGCCGACCGCCAAGATCTTTGCCACTTCCCTCTCCTTCCATTAATGGTTTGTGCGCCGTATAGGCTGACAGTTGAAATGCCAGACCCAGCGCCGCTGCGATAAATAACATGCTGGTGCCGCCATAACTGAGCAGCGGCAGTGAGATACCAGTCATCGGAATAATCCCCGTCATCGAGCCAATATTCATCAGCACATGCGACGCCACCCAGCCAAACACGCCCGCCACCACTAGCCGCAAGTGCATATCAGCCAGCCGCGACGTCACCTTGAGCAGGCTCAGCAGCAGCGCCGAAAACAGTGCCAAGATAACCAACAGACCGACAAAACCAAACGTCTCACCCATCACTGCAAAAATCGAGTCGTTAATCGCCTCCGGCAGGTAGCCCGTCGCCTGCACGCTTTTACCGATGCCGAGGCCCAGTAGGCCACCCGAGCCGAGGGCGATGCGCGCCTGCTGGATATGATAATTATTTTCATCCCGGCTGGCTGATTGATGCGTATCACCCTGGATAAAGGTCATCACCCGCTCGATGCGGTGCGGCGATGAGAACGTCAGCACCAACGCCGCAGCCGCGATCACCAGCACGATGCGTCGCAGTAGCCGAGCGTCCATCCCCGACACCGCTAACACCGACAGTACCAGCGCTACGAGCGACACACCCGTCCCCAAATCTTTCTGCAGCACCACCACCACAAACATTGACACCGCCATAATAATACCAAGCGGGATCAGCGTCTCGTTGATATCGTTGAGTTTGCCTTGGCGCACCCGCTTGGCCAAAAACCCAGCCACAAACAATAGCAAGCCAAATTTCAATAACTCCGCCGGCTGAAAACTACCCAGTCCACCCAGATAAAACCAGCGGTACGCACCGTTGGTGTCCGATGCAAACGGCAGATGCAGCAACGCCCCACAAACCACCAACAAGAAACACGCTGCCAAGCCCGCGATGAACAGCCGCTTGGCCCACGTCTCGGTCAACCACCGATACGGCAATATCGCCGCCACACCAAACGCCACCACAGCAGTGATGACGCTGGCCAGCTGCTTATTAAAAAAGAAGGTGTCGCTATAATTCGCGCCGTGCGTATGATTCAACACATTCGCCCGCTGCGGCCCCAGCGCATACATCACCACCAGCCCCAACATCAACAACAACCCCATATACAGCACGATCTGATACATCGGCCGGTGTCGACGCACCGCCTTGGCGGTTGAGGTGGTAGTGCGGTTATGCAATATGACCCCCCGCCAGAGCCAGCATCACGCCGATAAACGCCATCACACAGCCAATCACCCAGAACCGCATCGTCACTTTAGTTTCCGGCCAGCCGCTGGCCTCTAGGTGATGATGGATTGGCGCTGACAAGAAAATTTTACGCTTAAAGAGCTTTTTGCTCACAATCTGGATCAAGCTCGAGCCTGCCTCAACCACAAACAACAGCCCAATCACCGGCAGCAACAGCAATGAGTTGGTCAGCATCGCCACCACCCCCAAGCTGACCCCATAGGCAAAGCTACCAACATCGCCCATGAAAAACCGCGCTGGATAGATATTAAACCAGAGATAACTCAGCAGCACACCAACTACCGTGAAGCAAAATCCCGCTAGCAGTACCTGTTGCTGCAGCAAGGCAATCACCCCGAAGGCCCCAAAGCTAATCCCCAACAGCCCACCGGCCAAACCATCCATGCCATCAGAAATATTAACCGCATTGCCAGTCGCCACCACCGCAAAGGCAAACAGCGGGATGATCAGCCATCCAATCGCCACGTCGCCCATGAACGGCACGTGAAAACTTGCCACACCGAGCTTAGTATAGAAAAACCAGCCAAGGACGATACCGATAAGCATAATCAGCGCAAATTTCACCGGACTACGTAAGCCGGCTGCACCACCGCCCAGCCCGCGTAGATTAATAACATCATCAATAAGCCCAACCGCGGCACCGCCGATCAACGCCGCTAGTGGCAGCCATGTCTGCGCTCGATCTAAATTACAAGAGAACGTCACCACAAAAATCGAAATAACACCGATAACTCCGGCCATTGTTGGAATATTTCGCCGCAATTTTGCCGCTTGGAATTTAGCAAAAACCTTCAACTCTTTGCCGTCGGTACTCTCTGAGCGCTGCCGCTTCCAGAATCGATATCGATAGGCAAAAAACGTATAAATTGGCGTCAGAAACATCGCTAGTAAGAACGCCCCGACACTGAGCAAAAATACGTGTGTCAATTCGTTGGTCATTGTTTGTAAAGCAGTTGCCATGGCTATCCCTTCGGTGCTAATTTCATATAATCAATCATCCAGTTGGAGATATCAGTAAAAATTGGTGCAGCGTGAATGTTACCCTGTAAGTTCTTGCGCTTGCCAGGCGCCGCGACACGTACCATTATGACATACTCGGGGCGATTTGCGCCACCATAGCCGATATACGTCGCTACTGTTTCGTCCATAGTATAGCTACCATTGATCAGTGTCTCTGAGGTACCAGTCTTGCCGCCGACATCATAGCCCGGCTTATCTTTATCGGGCATACGCTGATTGAGAACCGCCCGCGCCGTTGACAGCATACCACGCATCGTGGCTGATGACTGCTCAGAAATCGTCCTTCGTAGTAGCGAAGCAGCTGTTGGCTTCAGGCCGCCATTTACGTCCACCGTTCCAGCTACCACCGTCGGTCGAAAATACTGCCCGCCATTCACCACCGAACAAAACGCACTGGCTGCCTGCACCATCGTCGCATTCATACCCTGCCCGAACGTAATGTTAGCGTAATTCACCTCCGCCCCCGGCCGATTCGGCGCGTAGAGCAGCCCCAGCGCCTCCGCTAGCTCAATCCCCGTCGCCTCACCGAACCCAAATTTGTCGTGATAATACTCATACAGCGTCTGCCGCGCACCTGGGGTGATCGTCGATCCATCGCCCAGCCGCCGCGCAATCGTGATCATGCCGACGTTGAGCGAATTGTTAAACGCACTCTGCATACTCGTCGTGCCGCCGAGGCCCCTTAGGGCATTACAAATTTTCCGATCCCCCACCTCAGTACAATCAGTGTTCGAGTACGTTGACTGCGGCGTCACCACACCCTTATCAATCCCCGTCGCCATACTGAACGTCTTGACAATGGAACCCGGCTCAAACGGCAGCATCGTCGTCGCGTTACTAAACACTGCTGCATCTTTTTGCTTGGCGTACTCGGCTGGATTATACGTCGGATAATTTGCCATCGCTAGCACCTGCCCACTATTCGGATTCATCACTATCACGCTACCCTCGGCCGCGCCAGCCTTGTCGATACCTCGTTTGAGCGCTTCTTCGGCGTGACTCTGCACATTGCGATCAATCGACAGCGCCACATTCTCGCCCGACTTCGCCTCGACACGCACGTTATCCTTACTCAGCGTCAGCGGTACATTACGCACGTCCGCCACCGTTTTGAGTAGGCCATCACGGCCCTTCAGCCTATCGTTTAGCGCCCCTTCAACCCCGTACTGACCCTTGCCCTCAGCATTCACGAAGCCTAGCACCTGCGCCGCCAGCTGCCCCTCCGGATAGTTGCGAATCGACCCCTTTTGATACAAGATACCGACAAAATCCTTGGCCTTTAACTTCTCGGCCTGGGTGCGTGTGATGTTGCGCGCCAGCACTTCGTAGCGAGAGGTGGTGCGCTCCAGCCGCTTGGCCGCGTCACTCACTACCTCGCCACCGGCAATTTCCTGTAGCGCCGCGATAATCTGCTGGCGCTGCTCCTGCTTGACCGTCTGGGGATCAGCGATAACCGTATAAACTGTTTGGTTGAGCACCACGGGAACGGGCGCGCCGCCATCCATCATATATAGCTTGCCCCGCTCGGCCGGAATGACAAAATGACGCTGCTGACTGGCCTGAGCCAGCGACACGTATTCGCTGTGTTTAATGATCTGTAGATAAAACAGCCGCATCACAAAAATCGCCATCATCCCCAACAGAATGATAGCGAGTACGCCGGTTCGAGATTGCGTTAAGTGACGTTTCATACCGCTTGTCCTATTGTACCACTTTTACCCCCAGGCTAGCGAGCGTAGTTCGTTTGCGTCGGTGTTTTCATCGCCGAGGCGACGTTGCTATGCTTGACCTTTTCGAGTGCTGTCAGCCGCGCATTCTGTACCTCTAGCTCTGACTTTTTCGTCGCCAGCTCATTCAGCTGTGAGTCCAGCCCCTCCGCCTCGTAGCCATAGGCCGTCGTCTTGGTCGCCTGCGTCAAGTACACCAGCCCCAGCACCATAATCATCAGCGCCACCAGCACCGTATGTGCCACTGGCCCGAGCTTGGTCTGTGATCGAAAACGGGTGGCGTTCTGGTTACGGCGAAGCTGCGGCCCAGGACGACGCGGGGTAAATGTGGTGGATGAGCGTGTGTGCATAAATAATTTCTGTGTGTGTTTACTATTGTTACGTTTGGTTTTTGGGTGGCGCGTCATCAAGACACGAGAAAATATAGCCGGTCGGCCCGCCCTCACCTTAGGGGAGCGAGCCGCCGAGCTTGCATACTTTTTCCGGGAAAACTATCAAGCGAGCTTATTAGCCGCGGCGTACCGCAACGGTCTCAGCTGCTTCTGCGTCCTGGAATTGTACTTTGATGTGGATTGGCATGGTGTCGCCCTCCTTCTTTTTGTTTATGTTTTCACGGCGTAGCGAAACTGAGCGCTTCGACTGCGCGGATTGTGAACATCTTCTATTCCAGACACCGGTTTTTTCTCTGGGATGATCAGCTCGGCCTCGTAGCCAGCAGCTGCTTGCTCCCAGAAATATCGCTTGACCAATCGATCCTCCAGACTATGAAAACTAATTATCCCAACTCGCCCGCCCCGATTAAGAAGGCGTGGCAACAGCGGCAATAATTCTTCAATCAGCCGAAGCTCGTGATTGACCTCAATGCGTAGTGCCTGAAAGGTGCGAGTCGCCGGATGATGTTTCATCCCGCCGCGACCGACAGTGTGCTTGATCAGATCAGCCAGCTCGGTCGTCCCCCGAATCGGCCTGACACCAACAATCGCCAACGCAATTCGCCTAGCCCGCCCGGGACTTTCCTCGCCGTAACGAGTCATCAGCCGCGTCAGCTCATCAACCGAATACGAATTGACGATATCCGCTGCTGTGATTTCCGTCCGATTGTCCATCCGCATATCCAGCGGCCCGTCAAACCGAAACGAAAAACCTCTCTCTGCTCTGTCAAGCTGCGGTGACGACACCCCCAAATCAGCCAAAATCACGTCAAATGTACGTCCCTGCTTGACCAAATCCTGCGCTGCGCTCACAAAATCCTTGTGAATTAGCGTCGCGCCTTTTTCAGCCAAATCGCCCAGCGTGCTAATCGCGTTATCATCGCGGTCAACCAGCACTGCGCCCAAGTAATTATCCGTCCTCTGTAAGAATTCCCTGGCATGGCCGCCGTAGCCAGCCGTCAGGTCGAGATACCTCTCGCCTTTAGCTGGCCGCAACCTATCCAAGGTCACCTCAAGGAGTACGGGAACATGAATCGGTTCGCCTACCTGAAGCGCTTCCGACTGTGGTGGATGTTCTTTAATACTCATAGCAAAAGTATACCATCCCGTAAGCCGATCCGCACGAGCGTAAGCGAGCTTTAGGGGGAGGAGGTAGCGCAGACGAATTTAGTTCGGCTGGCTACCGGAGGGGCGAGCCCCTCCTCTTTTGCTGCTCGAGATCACCTAACTGGATATTTAATTCTGGCTGTTTTGTATTTGTGTTTTGTTTGTTTTTGTTGTCTAAGAGTGGAAATGTGATGATTGTCAGTGACAACCATAGTTTCCAAAAGAGACTTATGTGTGAGGTGGAGTTTTTTGGGAGGTGTTTTGAGGAAAGAACGTTGCCGTTTTTATCGTGGAGCAAATTGCCACCTGCCATCTTCAAATACCCAGATAGTTGATCTCGAGAGGTTTCCAAATTGTTAAAGTACTGACCCCGGCTAATCAATCCGCATTCTCAGCCGCCATCAGCCGAAAATACGCGCCCGCCCGCACCGCCACGACTTCCCGGTCAATACCAGCATAGTCGAGTAGATGCTGTTCAATCGTCACTCGCCCCTGTTTCTGGTCGAGCGCCGAGGCGGTTTTACCGCGGCGAAACTTGACGTTCAGGTCGGCCACGCGCTCATCCAGAATACTTCCGGTCAGCGCGCCCTCCACTTCCCGATCCCAGACTTGCTGTGGATACAAGTGAAGATAGTTGCCAAACCCGCGAGTCAACACGACGCCGGATGCAAACTCTGCCCTGAGCTCGGCCGGGATCGTCAAGCGCCGCTTGTCGTCCAACTTTCGCTCAAAGTAATCTGTCTGCACGTCGCCCTTCCTCCGTGGTAGATTAGTTGGTTTTTCGTAGTGGATGTTTGTTTTGGTTGGTGATTTCCATCAACTTTCGTTCCACTGACTCCACTATACTACCCACAACTACCCACATGCAAGCCTTTTTACCCACTTTCTACCCATTTCCCTACCAAACAAAAACTTTTCCACGATTCTGTGGAAAAGTCTAGTGGTGCTGTGCTCGACTAAAACACTATTGGTTACGGTGCACCGCATCACGGGTCGTGCGATATAACTCACGCTTAAGTCGCTCTAGTACATTGCACGTATCAAGATCCGCCCCTTGCGCAGTAATCTCGCGCAAATTTTCATCAGCAGCAACTTTATAGACGTGACAATCACCTCTTTCACCTTCATCGGTATTATCGCAGCAAATACGATACGTGTCGAACTCTGTCTTCGACACATCGCCGTTTTCATCAAACTGACCGAGATCAACGTCCCTAGAGCTAACACCCAAATGACGCATCACACCCGCTATACTATTCAAATAATTCTGCGCCACCTGCTCGCAGTCAATGAGGGTTTGACTCATCTCCTGTGATACTTTGAGTAACTGTTCTCGTAGTGATGGACCGCTGTTTCTTTCTACTGTCTCGCTCATTGGATTTTAACCTCCTCTCTATGCACACGTGTTAACCCGTTTTTAGTTACTGCTGTCATTGATGATGCGTTTATTGTACCCTTGTCTTCTGTGGTGATTTGCATATTGCCTGTTCCCTTTATAATGTAAGAACTTGTTGCCCCGTCCAATCCGCTAATAACCTGCACCCCAGGAAACGCCTTAGATAGCGCTACCGCCGTACCTCTACGTTGCTGTGGCTTGTCACCAACCATAAGAGCATCAAATCTTTTTTCCCGCACAAGTGGATGACACAAGTCTAGTATGATCGTGCCTATCCCCAGCGTCTCTATCAGGCTACGCATACCTTTTTTATTGCACCATTTCCGAGGATTGGGCGGTATCTTCTCGTCCGACGACATGAAAAAATGCTTCTCAGAGCCATGACCAAACAGGACAACTGTATCAAACGTATTACTATCAACACCAGCCTGTTGTAGCTTTGCTACTACACCAGACAGATCACTCGTATGGTTTATTTCAACAGCAAATGTATTGGGGGATTCTATATCTCCATACGTCCCCGCAGCACCGTTATGGTCTCCTGTAGCACCCCTGACGATAATCGTTGCTGGATTACCGGATTCGGTACGTCCAGTTTCTAGTAGCTTCAGCGTACCCCTCAAAGTCTCTGGACTCCAATCACCAAAATGGGTTATCCCAAGTTCTTTCTGCAGCTTTTTGGCGTTGTCTAGTCCAACTCCATCAATAACCTTGTCCATATCGTTAACCCACTGATGCCAATAGTAAATCAGATTCCCATCATAACTACCACAAATTTCGGAGGGAATCATGCCTAGCCAACGCGCCTCAAAATATTTATGCATTACCTCCGCATCTACCCATTCCCCCCTATCTCCTCTGCCATAGTACCTAATTACCAAGTGGTCGATATGGCTTACCGCATCTTCAACAAGTACTTGGCGCAGCGGCTCTGGAAAATCCTCTCGTTCTCTTGCATCTCGCGGCCAGTAGCACGGTGGAAAACCACGATCCTCCAACCACTTCATTGTCGTCTTGTAACCATAATCGCAATTATGGTTCAACATCGTAACATATCTAGCTACCTCACTGAGGACCATGTCCCTAAACTCTTTGGCCACCCCCTCGGGCAACATCCTTTCGACTCCTATCAGTTCAAACATTGAGTGCTGGTATTCATTGTCAAAAATATAGGAGGGATCATAGCTATCAGCCAAAGAGCGTACTGAATTGATCAGCTCCCACATTACGTGACGCAGTTTATCGGTGAGTTTTGGCATATGCTCATACTGTCTCCTAAAAAGCTCCTTAACACTATTTCGTGCTAAGCGCAATAAAGTATCCCCGGCGTAATCAAAATCATAATCTTCCGACTCTGGATTAAGCCGACCATCACTCGCAACCAACTCTCTTATATTAGGTATAAATTTTTCTATTTCTTCATACTTACCAGACATAAGCATATCTGCGATATCACTGTCCTCTAGAAGAATATCAACGTAGAAGTCACACCGCTCCTCAATCTCCTCAATTCTCTGCAGTGTTTCATCGTCAAGTGTTTCTGCTGTTTCTTCCGCACCATCAGAATTTTCACTATCAGCACCACTATTGTCTCTGTTAGCTTGGCCGTCTTTGCCGCGCGCTATAAGCCGCAACGCCAAATTGCCCACAGCCTTTCTTATCCTACCCAAGAAGCCCGGTTTTTCGCCTTTTGTTTCTGACGAGAGAGACTCCTCAACAACCCGGGACGGGGGCATCCCCTCGCCAGCAGCACTAATGTTAGTCGTATTTGTTTCGGTCATTACTAGTTGCATATTAGCATAATATATCAATAATGTCAACTGGCGCTATCCTTGCCCACAGCTTACGCCAGTACCGCCCCTAGATAAGCTACACGCGCAGCTTCTTGATCACCGCCGCGAACCAGCGTGCGCTTGGTCGCACCGTCCGGGTCATGGTTTGCCGATCGACTGCTACCAGGCCAAACTTTGGCCAGTAGCCCTTATCCCATTCAAAATTATCAAGCAGGCTCCAGTGCAAATAACCGATTAGCTTGACATCACGCTTCAATGCCTCATGCATGGCCTTGATCGTCTCGGTCAGCCACCACTGCCGCTGACTATCAGTGCCGTCCGCCAGTCCATTCTCGGTAATCATAATTGGCAACTGGTAGCACTCGGCCACGTCCTCCAGTAGATACTGCAATTTATCCGGCTGCATATCCCAGCCAAGATCACTGACCTTCAGGTACGGGTCATGCACCCGATAGCCATAAATCCGCCGGGCAAAGTAATAATTGATCGCCAAAAAATCACTATGCCGCCGCACTCGACGCAGCACCCACGTATTCAGGAGATAATTTGCCACCCGCGCACTAGCACGACTGAGAATCGCATCATCGCCCGGATAGCAATAGATCAGATGATGCGCCATCGACACCTTCCACTTTTTGCGAGCACGCGTCAATTTATACACTTTTTTATGCGCCGTAACGAGATTATAGAGCACGCGCAGCATATCACGCTTACAAGTTTTATTTGGCGGCCAATGCCCCTCGAGATAACTCTCGCCAGCATAGACAGTCGGCTCGTTAATCGTCACGATCCACTCAATGTCGCGCCCCAGCTCGCTCAAGACTTTTTCAACATAATACACGAAATATTTGATGTTGCGCCGCTTTTCAAAACCACCCTTGGCCATAAACCACTCCGGCAGCGTGAAATGAAACAGCGTCACCACCGGCGTAATACCCATCTTTTTCAGCGTCCGCAAATACGTCCGATAGTGGGTGATCGCCGCCGCATCCCACGCGCCCTCTTGCGGCTCAATTCGCGCCCATTCAATACAGAACCGAAAGGCATTCATGTTGAGGCTCTTGAGAATCGCGAAATCTTCCTCGTAGCGATGGTAATGATCGACACCCCGCCCCGATACGTAGTTGTCAGGCCTAGTCGCCTCTTTTTTGATGCGCGGCCAGCTATCAATATCACCAAATTGATGCGGCGCCTGCACGGACAGCCGCTTGGCATGTTCAAGCTCCCACGTCGTCCACTGATTCACCAGACCGCCCTCGACCTGATGTGCCGACGTCGCTGCACCCCATAAAAACTTCTTCGGAAACACGATGCGTTCAGATTGCTTCGTTGTCATCAAAATATATTATACCAAGTTATCAGCTCATCTGCCAGCCCGGGGCTACTGCACCACATCCTCCCCAAAATGCTTCTGCAACCGCATCTTAATTGAACCTTCGTGGCGACCAAGCTTTTGGCTAAGCTGCTGGATGGTTACACCCTGTAGAAACTCCTGCTTGAGAATGTCGTCATCGGCTTTTTCCCACGGCATGTAGGCTTTGGGGTGGGTTTCGCGCATTTTGGCAATTTTTTGCTGCCAACTACCGGACTGAGATTTCTTACCGGATTTTTTCGGCACTGACTGTTTTCGCTTCATTTCCTCCAACATTGGACGATAGTGCTTGACCGCTTCACTACTTGCCCGCTGCAACACTTCATCAATTGCCAACGCATCGGGCGAGACCTCCAGCGCCTTGCGGTTAATACCATATAGATACAAGTTATCCAAATCTCGCACCCGACTGAGCGCCACATAACCCATACCTTCGACAAACGCTTTTCTCAGGTCAATTTTTGCCGCGTCCAGCGTCATGCCCTGGCTTTTGTGCACGGTGATAGCCCACGCCAGGCGCAGTGGCACCTGCGAGATACTCGCCCGCTTACGCTCACCGTCACGCAGCTCCCACACATCCGGCACCATGGTTACCTGCCGACCGTCACGAAACTCCACAATTGGATAGTCCGTCAGCGGCTCGAAATCCACCACCGTGCCGATACTACCGTTGGCGTACAATTTCTGCGGCGAATTTTTCACCGCCATCACCAACGCGCCCAACTTCAACACAAGTTCACTCGGCGCCAGCACTGACCGCTGCAGACTCTCGACATACACTTTTGAACCCGTCGTCGTCTGCTGATACGTTCGCTCCTCGCCCGCCAGTTCCGCCAGCTTCTGACTGTTAATGGCGTCGACATCAACATTGACGGTATGTAGCTCGGTGATATCACCATCAGGCAGCTCGACCTCCGTCCGCGCCAGCAGCGTCTCGGCATGATGCCGCCTAATATCATCACTTCTTAGTGCCGTCAAGATCTCGAGCAGCTGCTCGTCATTTTGTCGATATTGCCGTTCCAGATACAGCACCGCCGGCTGCAATTCCTGCCACGCTTCCGAATACACCACGAAGCCGCCGCCACGCTCGCCCGGACGATTAATCGGCGGCAATTGGAAAAAATCACCACTCATCACCAGCTGCACGCCACCAAACGGCTGGTCATTTTCCCTGACACCGCGCAGCACCTGATCAACCATATCCAGCCGAAAATCATGCAGCATGGAAATCTCATCAATCACCAGCACATCAGTCTTGGTAATCACCTCACGCCGCGTTTTTGATAGCCGATCAAAAAAGTTGTTCGCCAAATAATCACTGACGCCAATGCCGCTCCAACTGTGAATCGTATTGCCGCCCAAATGCGTCGCCGCCAAGCCCGTCGTCGCTGTTACCGACACCTTTTTACCCTGGTCACGCGCCTGTGCAATAAAAGTATTCAACAGGTGCGTTTTGCCCGTTCCAGCCGCACCCGTCAGCAGTGCCGACCGACCGCTCATCAAAATCGCCAGCGCTAATTCCTGGTCCATAGCTAACCTCGCGGCGGTTCGCCCTCTGGCTCGCCCAGCAGTTTTTTCGACGTAATTTCGTAGCGCTTGCCAGTAATTTTACTCTCAATGTAATCCTCGTTGATCAGGTTCACAAACATGTCGAGATCATTGCCATCCATAATGATAATCGCGCCGTTATCATCACTCATCAGCTCCAACTGCATCTCATCAGCATAGTCCAGCACCTGCTCTTGTTTGACCTCGCCGATCTCTAATTTCTGTAGTTTATTGATGGTCTTTTTGCGCTCCTTGACCAGCGCGTTCAAATCCAACCCTTCAGGAAAACTCAGCTTATACGCTTTTTCAATCTCCGCCACTTTCTTATCGGCAATCACCTGTTTCTTGTACTCATAGCCAAACATCCGCTCGAACTTCGAAGAATTAAAGGCGAAAATGTCCTGACCGATGATCAGCACCTGGTTATCATCTGGCACCTTAAACCCAACCTCCGCCTTAAATGCGCCAAACTTGCCGTCAGAAAACTCCCACGCCAGCGCGCTTTTCAGCGTCTGTCCCTGCTGGATTAGCTTCACCGTGTAAAAGACTTTTTCTGGATCGTTCGGATCAGTAAATCGCGCTATCAGCCCTTTCATCCGCTTGAACTCATGCTCAGTTTCCGAAAACTCCACGATGTCGCCGCGCTCATGCTCAATCAAATGAATCAAGGTTTCCGCCCGGCCAACCCTGGCGAGATCCGTCCGCAGTAGTACGTTGTCTTCTGCTTCGCTCAGTTCATAATCCCGCACGCTAAGGCCAGTACCGGCGCCCAAATTAACTTGATTGATATAATCAAACAAAAATAGCGGCCGGAGCTGCTGCTCAACATCGCCTTTCAAAGGCATAACATACGGCGTATAATTTTTATTAAATAAGAACAGCTCTATCTGTAAATCGTTCTTCTTCGCATCAGTTTGATTGGCCCACAAAAAAATATCAGTCGTTTCCCTCACTTCTTCCATGAGGGTAATTATAGCAATTTTTGTCAGATGTCGCCAGCTGCTATTTAGTTAATCGCTCGCCTTCACGCGCTCGGTTGGCCCACTCATCCGCCAGCTCATTGCCCTCGTCGCCCTCGTGGCCGCGCACCCAGCGGAGTTCCGCCTGCGAATTTGAATACAGCTCATATAGCTCACGCACGATGTCCAGATTCTTGATCTCGCCACCCTTCTTTGTCCAGCCGCGCTGCTGCCAACCCGGTGCCCACTTGGTCACCACGTTGATCCAAAATTCGCTATCAGTATAAATCACACACGGCGCGTCGTCCGCGTCCTGAAGCGCCGCAATCAGCGCCTTGCCTTCCATGCGAATATTGGTCGTCTCGCCGTCCTCTGATCCTAAGATCCACGGCTGGAGGTCACGAATCACCGCAAAGCCACCCGGGCCAGGATTGGGACTAGCTGAACCATCAGTGTAGTAAATTGTCATATTCTGATTATACATAGTTTGCCGAGACTAGGCGAGCTCATGACACAAGAAATGATATAAATCCTCCAGCAACGCATCACGCGCCGGAGTTGAACGCTCATTTACTTCCAGATCATGGCTGGCATAGTCGCGCCGCTGGTGGATCTGCTCGAGCAGCTGAGACATCTCTCTAGCAATGGAATGTTTATCTTTGTCAGAGACTGAGTTCTGCTGCTCTAATTTATCTTCATCAGAGACTGGGCGCTGCCGCTCCAGCTGACGAATATATTTATAAATAATATGCGCCACCTCTCCCGTCCGCGATCGCCGACGCTCATCCTCGGTGACAAACTGCACTTCGACCGGCACGCCCTTGTCTAGCCCTGGATAATCCATCAGGAAAGTCGTCTTGGAAACCTGATATTTCTGACCGCGCTGCTGCACACTTTCAGCATCCTGGACCACAAACTCGCAGCGCTCTGTATCAAACCCGCGTTGCTCCATCTCCCGGCGAACGGTAGTAACATAATCCACCGTACCATGGACACAAATGGCACTGGATTTACTGGCAGCCTTTTTTAGCTGAAACGCTGGGTTCATATCAATTCGCCGCTGTAAAAACTCCACAAAATCACGTGCCTGAGCTTTCACATTCTTTGATATAACGGTCAAGCCCAGCACGTCCATCGGTGTATACTCTGGTTTGTCGTTCTGGTGCGCTTCATGCACCTTGGCTGCCCACGACCCCACAGTTTTCAGGCGATATTTTCCATAGACCGCCTTACCGTTTTGCGCTACAAAATCTCCGATGTGAACTGACCGATTGTGACACGATGCTTCACTGCGCAAACCAACCACTGCTTCGGTCTCGACTTGTTCAGTACCAAAAATTGTATTAACTAAATTACGGACACCAACGTGGCGAGTTTTTTCATACTGCTCGCGGATCTCCTCGATGAGCTTACGCTTGCCCTGCCCCTCCAGCCGAATGATATGTGCCTGTGAACGCAGGCTTGCCGCCAGCCCATCAAACCCCATCACTTCACACAGCGGTGCATAGAACGACTCCGCCTCCAAGACATCCTGCAGTTTGGCAGACTCACGCGATGATGACGGATAGCACATATTGTCGAGTAGCTCACAGGCCTTGATAATCACCGCCTCGATATTGGTCTTATCTAGGAATTCAGCCATCTGCTCCACATCAACAAATGGCTCGATCTGCTGCCATGCTTCAGCCGGCACCGAACCTTCGTAACGATCCGTGATAATCTCTCTGATATTTTCAGGAATAGTATTAGCCACCTGTAGTCGGTGCTGGCCAGAAACCTCTTCTACTAGAATAAAGTCCGCTAGTAGCGACGCTACATATGAACCCTGCTCGCGCGTCATCCCAGTTTTAGGATTCGTAAATACATCGGCCAGAGCCAAGCCGGCAGCCTGTCGACGTTCCGGTGTACACTTCTGGCTATCTCTGTTGTGAAAGCGGTCAACCACGTCATGCAGCAGCACGGCATGAATCGCCTCAGGCGGTAGTTTCAAACCAGCAAACTCCTCCACCAGTTTCATCGTTCGCTCAGCATGCGCCATCAGATCCTTTCGTTCATTCACACCTTCACTTTGAAAATACCCCTCGAGTGTCAACTGAAAAGGAGACTCAAGAGATGGGCGTTCAAGATCGATCTCAAATTTCTTTTGTAGCGTGCCCAGTTCTAGCTGCTCACTGCACGAAGAACATAATTCACTCATAATTCAGTTCGTTATCAAACTGGGATATTATAACAGATGAATTAAATTTAGTCAATAAAATAGGTGCCGGCGTCAGGATACGCATTGTACTGTTTCAGCGACATACTCTGGCAATACGCCCCCGCGTCAAAGATCACTAGCTTATCGCCAATTTCCGCCCGAGCCAGCTGCCGCGATGCGAGATTCTCTGGGTTGCTTGGCGCTGGCGTCAAGATATCGCCCGTCTCGCAGCAGTGCCCCACCACGATGTACTCTCGCTGCTCCTCGCGACCCGCGAGTACCATCATCTCGTGCTGCGCGCCGTACATCCCTGGCCGCGTGATGTCGTTCATGCCGGTATCAAGGCGCAAAAATGTGTGACCATCTGCACCAGTATCAACGATGTCCACTACCTCCGCAACCAACACGCCAGCATGTGCTACCAGCCACGTTCCTGGCTCAATCTCTAGATGTAATTGCCGCCCCGTTTCCTCGGCAAAACGAGCCAATTTCTGAGAAAACACTTCACAAATTGCTGCCAGATCCGCCTCCTGCTCATCGCCAAACCGATGCACCTTAAAGCCACCGCCAATGTCTAAACTGGTCACCTCCGGCAGTCGTCTAACCAGCGCCAGCGCTGCGTCCATCGCCTCGCCCCACAACCGCGGATCAGCACCCGAGCCGATGTGAATATGCAACCGATCGATCGTTATGTTATGACGCCTCGCTAGCTCCAGTGCTTGCTCGGTATAGGCATGCCACAGCCCAAAACTAGAATTAACCCCACCGGTCATCGTCCGGTTATTATGCCCCGAGCCTATGCCAGGGTTAAGCCGCAGACCGACCGTACGTGGACGATATGGGCTCGCCGCAACCAGCTCCAATTGATGAAGCGACGTCGCCACGTAACGCACGCCAGCCCGGAGCAGCTCGTCGAGGTTGTGCGCTGGCTGCTGGCTCGAGAGGCTGATCGTTGGGCCGCTCACCCCTTGCTTGAGCAGCAGCGCCGCCTCGTAGCTTGAGCTGGCATCAAATTGTAACCCCAACTCATCAAACAGTCGTATAATTTCAGGGTGTGAATTTGCCTTGGCGGCGTAACGCACCGTCAAGCCGAACGGCACCTGACACGCCAGCGCCTGCCGCGCCCGCTCCCGTAACATCCGCCGCGAGTATACAAAACTCGGCGTATCAAGCGCTTCGGGCAGTTGATCAATTGGAAAGTTCATACCTATCTACTATCTCAGGAATCTGGCCTAACGCTGTCGCTACTGGCCACGCTGGATGTTCTGGCGCCGCGATGCCGTTATATTCTACCGTTTGAATAAATCGCACAGTATCAGGTAGATCACCGCCAATTGGCTTATCATCAACCATCCACACCTCACCAGTCGGACACTGCTCGCGGAAATACTCGCCTTTTGGCTGCAATGTAGTGATAATCTCTACCCCTTCAAGCGACGGACACAGCGCCGCCTTGAATCGCTGGTAATTCGCTGGCCCATAGGTCAAGACGTGTACCGTTCCACGCTGCCTGGCCCACGCCACCAACTCAGCCACTCCATCGTACTCCATCCGCCCGTCGGCCAACGTCGACTGAAGCAGGAACGCGAATACCGCCTCCTCTCCGAGTCCCGCCGCCCGCACGTGCGCCGCGAAATCATAATAGTATGCTTTCTCAGTGCGCACATGAAAGTCAGTCCGCCGCGCCAGCTCTACCTCGCTATCAATGCCAAACTGCCGCCCAAGCAGCCCCCACTCCGCCTCGTCCAGTTCACTCGTCCGAAACAAGGTGCGATCAAGATCAAGAACCAACTTTAAACTCATGAAAAGTAAATCCTCATTAGTTCTCGCGCGATTTTATCGCTGTCGTGACGGATCAGACTACGCAGCGCCGCCAGCGGATCGGCCTTTTTATTGTGCTGGCGAACGCCGTTAGCGATCAGGTGCTTGCCCGAAGCATAATAATGCTTTTTCTTCAGCTCCGCCTCGTCCCATTCCACCAAATACTCACCATTGTGCGCGTATTTATCAAGCAGCTCCTTTGGTGGACGATAATTGTTATACAGCACATAGTCCATGCTCACCCCGGCAAACCGCTCAATCTCATCGACAAAGTCCGCCACCGTAAAGCCGTCAGTCTGCGTCGGCTTGGTCACCAGATTACAGACATAGACCTTCTTAGCCTTGGTCTCAGCCAAAGCCCGCGTCACGCCGCGCACCAGCAGTGCTGGCGCCAAACTACCGTACAATAACCCCGGTGCTACCACCACGAGATCAGCGTCGAGAATTGCCCGCCGAGCCTGTGGATTGATTGTTGCCGGTGGGCTCAGCTCCAACCACGGCCGCTCATCACCTGGAATATTTGTCACCTCAATGGCGTGCTCGCCCTCGACGACCGTACCGTCACGCAGCCTCAGTGATAGCTTGGTATCGTCCAGCGTAATCGGAAACACCCGTCCGTTTACGCCGAGCACCTCGCTGGCCGTCTCAACCGCTTGCGAAAAGCTCCCCGTCATCTTTTCCAGCGCTGCCATGAACAAATTACCAAATGCATGCCCCTTCATGCTACCCTCGTCAAACCGGTAATTGAACAGATCGCGCACCTTTGGCGAACTGCTCAGCGCCACTAGACATTGCCGCACATCACCCGCCGGCAACACGCCCAGCTCGTCGCGCAGCATGCCTGTCGAGCCACCGTCGTCAACCATGTTAACCAGCGCCGTGATACTATGGGTATACTTTTTCAGGCCCGATAGCAGCGTGAAACTACCAGTTCCACCGCCAATTACTACAATTTTTACTCCAAAATATTCTCTATCCACTTCGTACGTCATGCCCGCATTATAGCACTTCAGCGAGGCTAGACCAACGTGCCCTTTGGTAGTGGCCATTCGAGGAATGTCTGGTACTGCGTGTTAACGGCGGTCAATATATGCTCAGCCACCTTGGCTGGGTCATTAAAGAAAGCATAATCATCCGGCTGATGTCCCCGCCAAAACGGTGTTTTCATCGCCCCGGGCAAGAACAGCGCTACGCGAATCGGTAAATGCTGCTCGTCCGCCTGCAACGCCAAGCTGTGCGCCAGCCCCGCCTGGGCGTGCTTGGTCGCCACATACACGGCTTCATCCCCGCGAGCTTTGATACTGCTGGTCGAGCCGATTACCGTTAGTGTAGAGCGTATCCGCTGCTGCGCCATCCTATGCCAGGCCCACTGCACCAGCGGCAGCGCACCGGCGAAATTCACCTCCGCCATAGAGCGCGCATCAGGCTGATCCTCAAAATTACCGCGCCAACCATAGCCCGCCGCCCAGACAAATTGCTCAATGGCGTCACCGCCCAAAATCTGCTCAATCAGCGCCGGCGCTGCTTCAACCTGCTCGGGATAGTACACGTCCAACGGGAATCCCTCGCCGTGCTCCTGAGCATTATGCGTCTTCCCCAGCACCAACACGTGCTTACCGCTTTCTCTGAGCTGCCGCGCCATCTCCAGTCCAAGCCCACTCGTCCCACCAAGAATAATATGCATGTGGTTATTATAGCAATATAGTTGACACGTGTAAAATATCTTCAAGATAATGGCACATTTATTTCGACTGGACCGATAATATCCGTTTTATCGCCGAAGTTTCTTGCTATGAAATCATTGGCAAATCTGTGAATGACGCTTCAGCCAATCGGCAATCGCATCAATATCGAGATGATCGGTCGCGACGCGGACAGCGAAATTTTCTAGTTCAACAGCCGCCGCAGTCATTCTCCAGCCATTTCTCGCCAAAAAGATGCCAACAATCGTCACCGCTGTGCGCTTATTGACATCGGTAAAGACATGGTCTGCTATACAATTACGCAAATAAACCGCCGCCTTTTCGTGAACTGACACATATTGCTCCTCACCAAAAACAACTGTTTGCGGCGCAGCCGCCAGCGACTTTAACCCCAGTTCATCGCGTACGCCATGCGAGCCGCCAAAATCCTCAATTATCCAAAAATGCAGCTCTAGAATTTCGTCAATCTCCAGATAGCAAATCATCGGTCTGCCAAGTTTTTCAGCGTTTCGCCGTATTGTTTTTTAAAATCATCATAATCCTGGCGAAGCGACGGCTTATTTGCCTGTTTAATTGGTCTTACCTGCTCAACCGTTAATCGCACCTCGTCGCCATCGCGAATCCCCAGTGCCCGCAAATCCCGCGCTGGCAGCGTCACGCCGCGGCTGGACCCAATCTTGATAACTTTTTGAATCGTAGTGATTACCATGCAAACATTATAACAAAATTATAATTTTATTGCAATGTATTTCCTCTATTGTACGCTGCTAGCAAGCTTTATCAAATCTGCAGTCATATCTGAATCAATCAAAGCGTGGTGGGTGGTGCGTCCATTCTTTGACATAATTGACCCTAGTATATCTGTCGTTTTCCGCGCCATAGCATCCAGCCACTCATCCGTCAGCACCTCACCAGTTTGTGGCTGCTTGATATCCTCACATGAGCGCTGGATAGCCTCTTCAAAATATTGTGTCATTTCGCCGTTAAATGAGTCTCCTCCATACTTGGTCTGCCCTATATAGGCGCCTGGGATACCCGCAACCTTCAGACCATAAAGTGTCTCACCGGCACCTATACAGGCCCCATCGTCCCACAAAAACCTCTCGCGCAGTAGTTCAATTGTTTCTTTCAAATCACGATACTCTGAGAATCCCAAAATAAGCGTATCCTGGCGATACCGCTGTGGACCCTCTTGATTATATGGAACCCAAAGTTTTCCATAGTCCGGACGAGCACCTGAATTTACAAGGTCTGCTACCATCTGCAATGATAATAGATCCGTGCGATGTAAATATAATCTGGTTGGAGGCAATTCACCATCCTCGCTCCTATCGTCTCCAAATTGGAAAGAGGGCATCTCTTGTCCTAATTCAAATCCCCCCTTCTCATAGCCAGCTTGATTCAGGGCACTAATTAGACTCTTGGATCCAGTACTAAGCACGTTAATATCATCGGGACTAAAGGCTCTCTCGCAGCGACCCGTCATAGCATTATAAATCGCACGATCCAAATGCGTACGTTCTGGATGCTCCATAACAGTGTTGCCATTCGGCAAGTCTTTCATCGTATGACGACCTTCAACTATAAGAGGGCCTTCGCATTCTACAGGTTCTAACTCCGGACCTATAAGCCACTCCTCCCCAGTGGTAGCATCATACATTAACCGTCTACGGATTATCACGGGTGCAACGGTCACGCCATCGGACTCAAGACGCCCACGGACTGCCTCCATAATTATCCGCTTGATCTCGGTCTTGCTTATAAACTCTGGACTACCCGTATCGTAATCACAGGAGTTACTTAATAATTCCTTTGTCATGCGGTTTATTTTACTATAATATTTGGCTAATGTCAATCTAAGCGCTGCGTACTATTTGTAAATGCCCCTGTTGTATAGCTCCTGCCATTTCTCATGCGCTCCATAGGCTCGAGCTGGCGCGTCAACCTCGCTCTTCTGAAGCAATAGCTCCTCAGGATTAATAAACCTCACTTCGTCGCCCTCTTCACCTGGTATAAAATCAAAATTCTCCGGCCAGACGCGGCAATAAAAACAGATTTGATTGGCGTCAATCCGCTCAATATACATCTCGTCCGACGCGTCAAACAGTTGATAGCGCAAATCACCTTTATAGCCAACTTCTTCGTACAACTCGCGTTTCAGCGATGATTCAAAATCCTCATCATAATCCATGCCTCCACCCGGCAAATCCCAGTACGTCAGATTAATTTCTTTAACGACCAAAATCTGCCCAGCGTCGTTATAGACAAAGTTTTTAAGACCGACTGTATCTTTTCTTCCTCGGGTAAGATCTTCCCCGTCATCTTATAAAAAGTTCGCTTCTGTCCATATTTTCCAACAGTTTAGACCGCTTGGCGAGTATATACGCCGTAAAAACAAATCCGCCAACGATATACGAGCTATTTATTGCATATTATTATATACATCAAACGCATCAATAATTTCTTGGTTGCGAATTACTTCGCTAGCATCGGCTCTTGCTATAATAGCTCTTGTCATTTTATCACTAAAGCCAATATACGTAACTTTTACACCCCGAGCTTTCGCAACCCGAATAGCTGGTAGCAAATCAGTGTCTGAGCTTACCAGTATAACCTCATCAATCCGTCCGCTTAATGAATCAACGACAATATCCACCGCAATACCAACATCAACACCCTTTTCTTGCATACGCAAATCTCTGTGCTGACAGTTATGACACACATCACTGTCGCGCACTTTTAATTTACCGACTTCATTAAAGGTAATTTCTTGATTTTTCAAGGTGTTTCTTAATCGTCGCGCCACATCCGAAAAACGCGTTGTCTTCTCTAGAATTGAATCATCAAGATCCCTACGAACTTGCACCTTAGCACCGTAAAATACAATTTCCACACCGACACCAACAATATTTTCGACAAGCGACCTAATATCTATCTTCGTTAGTTCGTCCTTTGAAGATATTTTGCCATGCTCAATCAAAACCTCGGCAGCCTTATACAAAAAATTTTGGCCATCGACATATACCCTCTTCATGCACCTCATTATACCAAAAACCTCGACGGGGACGAACCCAAGTCGAGGTGCTGTATGTATTATATTAGCAGAGATATGCGTATAAATCAATATTTACGACGCGTCAAATAGTTGATGGCGCAAATCGCCCTTATAGCCGACTTCTTCAAGCAGCTCGCGCTTTGTCTTTCCAATATCCATTATTAACTGCTTATTGGGTGTTAACAAGTTGGAAATTACCTATTCGTGATACTCTTTTATGTTATGTTCATATTCAGTCAAAAGATTCTTTGAATAGATTTTTTCCTTTTTTGAATTTCTAACTTCTTTCCAGAGAATAGCAGCTACTTTTAATTTGTTCGAATAGTTGCGACTATTTTCGTCTGCACAGAAATCCTTTAAAAATTGATTCCATTGACAAACCGAATTATCATACTTGGCATAATCCGACTCTCCATAATACACCTTTAGCATATCTTTGATTGTAAATTTGCCATCCTTTTCTCTTTTTACTTTCCTCCAAGCTGTTGCCATATCAGCAGTAAATTTAAAAGGTGTAATACCTGTTACGGCGGAGAAATATTCTCTGAATTTTGCATTAAAAGAAAAACCACATTCAAGTAATGGTGTATCTGAAGTAATATTTTCAACTTGCTTTGTTTCGTTTTTTATTGGTAATTTTTTAATCAAATTGCCTTTAAAGTACTGTTCAATAATGTGATTAAGTTCTTGTTTTGTACCTCTATATTCTAATCCTAATGACTTGCATATCTGTGAAAGTTCTTCACGATACCAATAGTATTTATGAAACTCATCAAACGATGTGATTTTATCAAACTCAGGCCTACTTTCTATCAATATTTTAGCTCCTCAAAACTAATTTATTTTTTCATATCTAGTATCTACAGCTCCTCAATCTTCACCCGCCGCTGCTCCGTCGTATCCCGCTCGCGCACGGTGACAGTGCCGTCCTCCAGCGTCTGGAAGTCAATAACCACACAGTATGGCGTGCCGATTTCGTCTTGGCGGCGGTAGCGTTTGCCGATGTTGCCGTTGTCGTCCCACATCACTCGGCCGGGGTTGGCTTTGGCGAGTGCAGCGTAGACTTCGCGGGCTTTTTCTACCAGTTCTGGCTTGTTCTTGAGCAGCGGCGAAACGGCAAATTTGACCGGCGCCAAATGCTCTGGCAACGCCAAATACACCCGCTTTTCACCGTTTTGTTCATCCTCACGGTACGCACCCGACAGCACCGCCATCAGCGCCCGCTCCACACCAAACGACGGCTCGATGACGTGCGGAACAAATTTTGTGTTCGTTCCCTTGACGGTGTATTCCATGCTCTTGCCACTGGCGCGCTGGATGTTCATCAAGTCAAAATCAGTCCGATACGCGATACCCATCAGCTCCTCGCGACCAATCGGATAGTCGTATTCGATGTCAATCGTCTTTTTGCTGTAGTGCGCCCGATCCTCCGCCGGCACGTCTAGCTCGTGGATATGTTCCTGCTTCAAACCCAGTTCTGCCAAGAACGCATGCGTCGCCGCCAGCAGCTCATCAAACGCCTCCCGCCAATGCTCAGGGTCGACGAAATATTCAATCTCCATCTGCTCGAACTCCCGAGAGCGGAAGACGAAGTCGCGCGGCGCAATCTCATTGCGAAACGCTTTACCCTGCTGAGCGATACCAAACGGCAGGTTCGGGTAGAAACTATCGACGACGTTTTTGAAATTAGTGAAGATGCCCTGGGCTGTTTCGGGGCGGAGATAGGAAATCGACTGTGGATCGTAGGTAATCGCTTTCATACCATTGAGGCTACGCTTACCATCGACGCCCCCCGTCAACTCATCAATCGCCAGCTCATTTTGCCCGCTAGCACCGACAAATGTCTTGAACATCATGTTAAACTGTCGCGGCTCACTAAAATCACCTCGCACGCCACAGTTAGGGCATTTTATCACCCTCAGTACGTGCGACCACTCTTTCAGCCCAAAATCACTGGCCTCCTCAAGGTCAATCTCACTTGGGCCAAGCTCCATGTCCAGTATTTTCTTGAACAACTCGGGCTCTTTTTCTTTGATCTCGTCATAAAAATTCGGTGCCGTGGCATGCTCGCGATACCATTGGATCTTGTCGGTGAGAGCCTCGTACTCGTCCAACTTTTCCTGTTGATCTTTGAGCAAGTGATCTTCGCGAAAACGCGCCTTGCAGTGGTTACACTCCACCAATGGGTCAGAAAAGGTATCCACGTGCCCACTCGCCTGCCACACCTTCTGATTCATCAAAATCGCCGCATCAACGCCGTACATATCGTCGCGCTCGTCAACAAACCTACGCCACCACAAATTCATGATATTACGCTTCAGCTGCACACCCAGCGGACCGTAATCCCAGGTACCCGACAGGCCGCCATACACATCCGACCCCTGATAAATAAAGCCGCGACGCTTGCACAGGCTGATAATGTCTTCCATTTTTGCTTGACTCATCACACAACCTTTCTCCATGTTGGCAACATGGCGATTCATTAACTAAAGTTTATTATAGCACGCTTGACGTGTCATTAGTGATGGTGGTATAGTCGCCCTAGAACGAGAACTTGGAGGGTCAGAACATGTTGAAAAACCGAGCATCTTCCTGCATTGAGTCAGGCTATTTTAGGCACCCTACTGAGAGAGCAACGAATGAGACCTCTAGTCCCTATCCGCCATATACTCTCGATAACCGCCTTTATCCTATTATTGATGCACAACAGTATCCGAGACAGATGAAACATTTATTGGCTCAATGGCCACTATTGTTTAAATGCAGTATATTTAATGACAACCCGATGCCGTATCTCCAGAACCTCACTGGCGCGCTAATTGATCCAGCGACACCTTATGAACAAACTCGTCTTGTTTCAGGTCTACTCCTCGAAGAACAACTGCACAATACCCCCGAGCCACAATACAACCCACCGACCACTTATATCGACCATGTAAAGAATATCAACACAGAGTATATTCTCGCCGCTACAGAGGCGCTGTGCTCTATCCAAAATTTATTCAATGAAACCAATCCCAAATGTAACTCTGAGCTCACCGACGATGCGCGCCGTGAATTATTTCACAAAATCCAGCAGCAAATTGCTAATTTTTGGGAGCAATTTCCCCGTCAAGATACGAGCCAGCCGACAATAACCAGCACCATCCTCGACATGCACACACATGTCGTGACGCATGATTTAGCACTTTTTTCAAATGAACCGAGCGATCCAGAGGAAAATATCAAGGCAAAAATTAGCGCCATAAAAGGGCTCCAGATAGTTGAACGTGACATTGAATATATCATGAAGCAATCGCAGCAAAACGGGGTTTCTGGAAGGCTATGTTCGTTCCATAATCATGTGAGATATTTCTACTACCTCTATGCTAAGGAAATCGGTTTTGACCCAGAAGCAGGCCGGTTGATCCAGCCAGATACCGAACTTGGAAAGACAGCCGTCGCCACTGTCGTTGCCTCACCGCAATCACCACGGCCACCTAAATTCCTCGTGACTACACCGCCGCATGCTGCCTAGTCACCAGCCAGCAACTAGCGATGACCGGGCCGAGACCGCCGATGTGGGTGAGATTTTCCAGCGGCTTGGCTTGGATGAGGCGCAGCAGCTTGATGTGATCGGCCGTTAGATCACCCTGCTCGCTTGGCCTTAGGGCTTTTTCGCTTGGATCGTACATGTATGATTTATCGCTCGTGAGCGTCCGCCCGGCCACGTCAGTGCGTAGATTCAGCTCGTCACCCAGCAGCCCGGCGTACTGCATATAAAACCACGTCTCGACCAGCAGCCGATCAACCGCCGGCCGATCAAGCCACGCCAACACCTGGCTAAGCACCGCGAACCACTCCGGCCCATCAACGGTCTCGGTCGCCTGCGCCACCAGCTTGAGCGCTTGGTAGGCGAACTGCATCCGCTCATAATCCTCGAGGATATGCCGATAAAACGCACTGAGCCTGGCACTGGTCAGCAGCCCCAGCTCGCCGCGGCCCGAACGAATCACTACATCGCACAGCGCCAGGAGTTCAATGCCGCCAGCCAGCTTGCTCCGCTCGCGGCGCACCCCCTTGGCGATCACCGCCCGCCGCCCCTGGGGCGTTAGTAGCTGCAATACTCGATCAGCTTCCGCATAATCCGTCCGCCGTAGCACAATCGCCTTCAGCCGCTCGCCATCTTTCATTCGACCTCCTCGCCTAGCACGCTGAGCGCGGCTCGCACGTCGTCGGGCGTCATTCGCGCCTTATCGAGCACCGCCCGCACGCCAAATGGCCGCAGCTGATTAGGGTCAAGCACTACATTACTACATACCACCACCGGCAGCCGCGCCAGATCCTCATGACTTTGCAGCTCATTCAGTAGCGCCATCCCCGTCTCACCCGCCAGCAGCATATCAAGCACCAAGCCATCCGGCTGCCACTCATCAATCATCGCCATCGCCTGCCCGGCCGCTACCACTGTTCGGGCTGTATAGCCCGCCTCCAGCGCATACCGCTCCAGCACCGCCGCCCACTGCGGGTCATCCTCGATGATCAGGAGTTTTTTCATAATAAGCTCATCTGCTCGCTGAGCGGCACATCAACATAAAACGTCAGTCCGTCTCGGTGGCGTATCAGCCCGATCTGCCCGCCCATCGCCCGCGCGAACGTTGCAGCGATATACACTCCGAGACCACTGCTATCCGGCCGGGTTCTGACTGATTTGTGCATAGTCATCTCATCCACCAGCCGCCGATACTCAGCCAGGCTCATCATCGGCCCAAAATCCCGTACGCCCAGCCGCACCATCGTCCCTGCCTGGCGAACAGTCACGCGAATTGCGGCCCCAGCCTCGCTGTAGCGCATCGCATTATCGAGAAAATTCATCATGATCCGCCCAAGCAGCAATGGATTAGCCACCACCAGCCGCTTTTTGCCCGTACGCGGCCACGTCACCCGCCGGTCATACAGCCGCAGCATGTCGCGCGACTGGTGCGCCAATTGGGCGAGTAGCGCTAATGGATTAACCGGCTCCAGTGGAAACAGCATTGGCCGCACATTCACGGTACGCGCCAAATCCTGTACCAAAGCCAGCGAGCGCTCCGCCGTCAACGTCAGCCGCCGCTGCATCTGCTGTGCCTCGGCTGAACTGAGCTGACCATCCTCAATCAATAAACTCATCTGCCGAATCAACGCCAGCGGCGCCTTCAGCTCATGCGCTGCCACCGCTATGCTCGGCATTGCGGCAAACTCCTTATCACTCCACTGTGGCTGCGCCATATACCTCTAGTATAGCAAACCGAGGCGCCAAAAAGAACTGCTGCCGCCCCGTGTCATTTCACGCGCCAGCCACGGCCGAGAAAATTACTGTACAAATTTCACTGTCTTAAGGATGGCCTCAAAATCTGGCTTGAACGTATCAGCATCGGTTGAAAAACGCAGCGTCTTGTCGCGCACCTTCATCAGCACCACCGAGCCGCGCAGATCCTTACTAAATGCACCGTCAATGCGCGTGGCGGTGTTACCGTTGTATTCGACGCTACTCGAGGTCAAATCACCCTTTTTCAGCAAGCTGGCGTACTGATCTAGTGTCTTATTAAAGTCACTGTTAAGGATCTCGAGGCGCAGTGCAAACTTGTTTTGGTTGCTACTATGCGTATTCGTCGGTGGCACGATAGCCGGGTGGAGATACGCTTTATAATCACCGCGATCGCTGCCGTCAGCCGCTACGTAAACACTCCAGGTCTTTGGGTACATAAACGACACGCGGCCGTACTGCTCGGGGCCGACAAATTCAATGCGCGGGTTTTTGGCCTCTTCATTAAATTTCTCGCGGTCAGCCTTTGATTGCTCTTCGCGCGCCTTGGCCGAAGCTACCGCCATCCGACTCTCGACCGCAGTTTTTTCCTGTGAATATGCCAGGTACGCCCAGATTGCCGCGCTACCAGCCGCCACGAACAGCACGATCGCGCTAATCGCCACAATCATCCAGCTATTGACATATCCCTGTTCCATCTCTGTTTTTCTACTCATATGCATCAGTATAGCTTATGCTTCGGGCGATGTAAAGCCTCCCGGCAGCTGATAGAGAAAATAGCCGTGGTATTCTTTTGTCGGTTGCGTGCCGGGGACAGAAAATCCGTAGCTCACGAAAGTCAGCGGCTCGGTCTGGGCGGCCGCTTGACGCTCGGCCAGCTGAAACATCTTTGCGATATCGCGACCATCGCCAAAGGCATACATCACCGTCACCTTGTCGAGCACCGGCTGCCGCCAGATATTCGCCCAGTGTACTTGGGCGCCCGGTAGTTTGCGCAGCCGCCAGCGCGATATTAGCACCAGGAATGGATTAATCTCATAGCCAATCGCCCGCGCACCCTGCTGGGCTGCCGCCATCAGCACCACACCGTCGCCCGATCCGATATCAAGCACCACGTCACCTTTACCGAGCGGCAGCGCCTCAGCAAACAGCCGCTGCACTTCGCGCGACCGTGACGGCACATACGGCGCACCAATCAGTGCTGGCAGTGCAAAGATCATCAGAATCGCGCCACCAAGCCACAGCAGCCATATCACGCGCCAAAATCCTCGCTGAGCACTGTAATATCGTGCTGCATATCGTCAAGTACCACCGTAATGTCTTTCGCCAGCTGCCGCGCCTCGATGAACCGCTGCTTGGCCTCATCCAGATTAAATTCCTCGCCCTGAAACCACGCGATGCGTTCGTTCAACTCTGCCATCATCTGCTCAATTGTTTTCTCATTCGTTTTATCGTTTTCCACTACTCTCAATCCTCGCTTTCATAATCATATCTTTTGTTGTAATCTTCACAATACTACCAATCTGACGGTGGCCGCTGATCATCGCATAACCGCGCCGCAGCGCCATCTCTGGATCGTACTCAGCGATCATCCGTTGTTGCGACAATACCATATTTTTAGCAATCTCGACGCGGCGCAACCACTGTTCGAGCACCGCTTGTTGCGACATTGTTGCACGTAAACGACGCTCCGCAATCTGCTGCTGAATTACCTCTGCCACGCCGCCCAGCCGCATCGCTAACTGTCGCTTCAGGTCGTGTTTATCCAGAAATAATAGCTGCGCAGCATTGCTCGGCGTGGCCGCCCGTCGATCAGCCGCCAGATCGCACAAACTCTCGTCAACCTCGTGCCCGATACCAGTCAGCACCGGCACGCGGCTACCAGCCACCGCTCGCGCCAAGCATTCATCATTGAAGCTCGCCAGGTCCTCCGCGCTACCACCGCCGCGAATCAGCACAATCACCTCTGGCGGCTCCGCCAGCTGGTTGCAGTGGGCAATCGCCCGCACCGCCTGATCAGCTGCGCCGTCGCCCTGGACCTTCACGTTAGCGACGATAAACTGCACCCCGCCCCAGCGCTCACCAGCAATTTTCATGAAATCTGCGTAGCCGGCCGCCTGGGTGCTAGAAATAACCGCCACACGAGCAGGATATGGTGGCAAGGGGCGCTTGCGTTCCGCATCAAACAGACCTTCGGCCGCTAATTTCGCCCTGAGTAACTCAGCGCTGCGCTTGAGGTGACCCGCACCCAGTGGCTTGACCTCCTGTACCGTTAGGCTAAACTTACCCTTGGCAGTTAACTTAGCTGAGGCTCGCACCACCACGCGCATTCCCTCCTCGATTGGTGCCCTGAGCTGCCAGGCCATCATGAAACAATTGACCGCACTCTCACTGTCCTTGAGGGTAAAAAAGACAAATTTTTGCTGACGCACCGCGAACTCAGCGACCTCACCTTCAACCTCGATGGCTGGAACGGCCGTCTCCAGCACCTGATTGACGACTGCTACAAAGTCGCTAACGCTAAACCGCGGTGTTATCGTCGTCATCTGGCCGCCCATATTTGATCAGCGCGTGCTGGTAGAACATATACCCAAAGACAATTGTCCCCGTTAGTAAAATCACCCGCGTCAGTACAATCCCAGCGATAGCCACGTCCGGTGCCACACCGGTCATGCTCAAGAAAACGATCATAATTGCTTCGTACACGCCCGCACCGCCCGGCGTAAAGGCCACCAAGCTCGCCAGCCCCGCCACGCCGTAGCCGATAATCAGCACCGCCGGATTGACCGACACGCCCAGCGCCCAAAACGCCACGATGAACATCAACACATCAAAGACGGCATAAATTGCCCCCCAGACCAGCGGCTTGATGAGTAGGCGCCGGTGCTCTGACAGCTCCACGAAATCATCATGCATCTCAGCAAAAAATGCTTCGATTTTTGTCGAAACCAGCAGCCGCTTGATCTTGCCCAGCGTCGCCCACCGCACCACCGCGTTGATCAGCCGCGACACCCGCACCGCCGTGTTGTGCATACGCCTTCGTGACGAGAACATAAAAATCAGCCCAAATGTTAGCGCCAGCACCACCAGCACGAGGAGGAAACTTGACGTCACGATGTAGCGATTTACCTGCCCGTCAATTGACAAGATTAACACCGCCACAATCAGCAGCACCATCAACGACAAAAAGCCCGTCACGTAGCGGATCACCTGGGCAAACGTTGAGCGTGCCGAGCTGACGCCGAGCTTGTGCATCCGCCACGTTGTGTAGGAAATACCGCTGACACCGCCCGACGGAAAAATGTGATTGACCAGATTCAGCTCCAGTGCAATCCGTGTCTGCTCAAACCGCGAGATATGCCCGATCAGTTTTTTGTCGCGAAGATAGGCAAAGATCATCTCGCCGCCCGCAAAATAGACGATAATTTGAAACGGTAGCAGCAACATCAATAGCCAGATATTCGCCCGGCCAAGCAGCTCCCACGCTCGTACCAATTCCGCGCGCGACAGGAAAACGATCAGTACCAGCACCGCCAGCGTCACGACACTCATGATCGTCCGCGGTGATCTCAACGCCTCTAAAAACTGCCGTATCCCTTTCGACACCATATCGCCCATTATATCACGCGGTTTTTGCTATAATCAAACCATGTATATCGCCCTGCTTGGCCGCCAGCCAGAGATCTCGCTCGCCGAACTTGCGGCGGTCTTTGGCGCGGACTACGTCAACCGTATCAGCCAGCAATTTGCCAAAGTTCAAACATCTCAATTTGACATTACTACATTGGGCGGCACTATCAAATGTGCCAAAGTGATCACCGAGCTACCAGCCAGCCGCACCGACAAGGCCTCGCTCCTCGCCGCTTCGCGCTTCATCACCCAGCATTATCAAGCCAAGTGGGCGCACTCGCCACATAAAATCACCCTCGGTCTCAGCGCTTATAACCTAGCCATTACCGCCCGCGATGTCCAGAAAACCGGCCTCATCCTCAAATCATCCCTCAAAAAATCTGACACCAGCCTCCGCCTCATCCCCAACGATCAGTCCGCCCTCTCTACCGCCACCGCGCATAACAATAAGCTCGGCAGTTCGCCGCACAAGGTCGAGCTGTTGCTCGTCAAAACGACCGACCGCCGCCTGATCATCGCCGAAAGCCGCGGCGTCCAGAATATCACCGCCTATACCCGCCGCGACCGCCATCGTCCCAAACGCGACGCCTTCGTTGGCATGCTGCCACCCAAATTAGCGCAGATTATGCTGAATTTAGCGCTAGGTGCCGGGTCGCTGGCTCATCACAGATCGTGCAGCAATTCTGCGGCGGGAGCGGCTTCCAGCCTCTCTGATAAGTCGATGGTTCTGCGGACGACGTTGCCGGATGCATTCAACTTGGAGGAGACGGCTGGAAGCCGACCTGTTGTAACAATCCTCGACCCGTTCTGCGGCACCGGCACCGTCCTGCAAGAAGCGCTGCTTGCTGGCTACGATGTCGTCGGCACCGACCTCAGCCAGAGAATGGTTGATTACACCGCCGAGAACCTGTCATGGCTACAATCGACGTTCACCGCGCCCAGCCGACCAATTAGCCGTGTCATTGACATTCACCAAGCCGACGCCACCACCCACCGCTGGTCAAACAGCGAGAAACTCACTGCCGTCGTCTGCGAGACCTACCTTGGCCAGCCCTTTTCCGCACCGCCCGCACCCCAAAAATTAGCAGAGGTTGTCGGCAACTGTAATCACATTATCACCGGCTTCCTCACTAATATCCGTCCGCAGCTAGCTCCAAACACGCCGTTATGCATCGCCGTGCCAGCGTGGTACGACGCATCCGACCAGGCCACTCATGTGCCGCTGATAAAGCACCTCCGACAGCTCGGTTATCACCACCTCAACCGTCGTACACCACTCATCTACCGCCGCCCTGACCAGGTCGTCGCCCGCGAGCTACTTATCTTGCTGGCTGTCCAAGCACCGGACGATTGAGCCGTAACGCCGGATCATAGTCTGCGAGCTGTCCCAAACGACCCACCAACTCCTTTTCCAAAAGATCAAGCTGCGCTTGACGCGCCTCTGCTGCTTGCTCGGCCACAGAAGGAGTGATCGCCTCCGGATGATACTGCTGACACATTGCTAGTAAATCCCTAGCGCCCAGACCAATCCGCCGCTGATTCAACGCCATGACCAAAAACGCCAAGGTCGGCCGCGCCTGGTTCGCCATTTCCGTCGTCATCTGTTGATCTTTACTGGCAAACATCTCTCGCCCAATCTGGCTCAATAGTCCATCCACCATATTCGCTCCAGCTGACGCATACCGCCCCTCACCCATAGCGTAGTGCGCCAGCGGCTCGGAAAGCGCCACCTCAACCTTTGCTGTTTCACCGCTCTCGTACCGCAGTATCGCTGCAATCGTCTCTTCTGGTGTCGTCTGACCATTGACACCGCGCTCAGCAACCTCTGCCGCCGCCGTCTGTACCGCGTGCAATGCTTGGAGTGCCTCTCCGTCACGAGGCTTCTCTTGAGATTCGTACACAGCACCACCGAATACCACTGCGCCAACAGTACCCAAGCCACCCAGTAGTACCGTTCTTCTATTTACCAACTCGCCCAACCCAGGTTTTCTTTCCGTCATATTCTGCTCGTTCATAGCCCCTAGTTATATAACACCCGCCCAATCAAGTAAAGCCCCTTGACTTTTTATCAGCCGTCACTTATACTGGTACGGATTAGGTTTAGAAAATTTAAGGAGTTTCAATGTCAAAAGTCAAAGCTGGTGGCTCAAGTAAAAACATCCACAACAACCCTGGCCAACGCCTCGGCGTCAAGCGTTTCGGCGGCCAAAAAGTCAACGCCGGTGAGGTACTCGTCCGCCAAACGGGCGCCACGAAAGTCGCTGGTGCAGGTGCATACATGAGCCGCAACTACACCATCCACGCTGCTAAGTCCGGTGTCGTCACCTTTAAGCGAGTCAAGAAAACCAAATTCACCGGCAAAACCGAGCGACGAACCCAGGTTTGCGTCGGCTAGTCAGCACTATTCTCTATTCTATGACGCCGCTATCCCGGCATCCAGATTACACCCATCTATTTAGCTGTTTATTCGGCTACACTAGCAGTATTTGAGCGGCTAATTTCTCCGAGCAACTACGACACACCCAAATGATGCTTTACTCGCGTTACCACGTCGCCAATCACCACCTGTGACTTGACGAGATATTCATCTACGCCCAGCGCCTCCGCCCGCTCTCGGTCTTTCTGCTGGCTGAGCGCCGTCAGCATGATCACCCGCACGTTGGTTGTTTCTGGTGTATTGCGCAGGATATCGAGCACGTCAAAGCCGCTAAATTTCGGCATCATGGCATCCAGTACGATCAAGTCCGGCCGAAACGCCACCGTTGCCGACAGTGCGTCCTCGCCATTATGCACCTCACGAATCTCAAAGCCCTCCAGCTCGAGCCGCGACCGATAGACTGCCGCCAGTGCCGTATCGTCTTCAACTAATAGTATTTTTTTTCTGTGTTGCATGTCCCTTACCCTCCCTTTTTAAGCTAGACACTCTTTGCTTTCTCTAACTGTGGGTCACGCCCATTATCCGCCGCCCCGGTCGTCATCTCGACCTTGACATCCGGCTCGATACCCGACTTATCAATATTCTTGCCATGCGGCGTATACCAGCGCGCCTCGGTCACTTTTAGAACCGAGCCGTCCGCCAGATCAATCGGCCGCTGCACACTGCCCTTACCATAGGTTTTTTCACCAACCAGCGTCGCCTTGCCGTAATCCTTGAGCGCCCCCGCCACGATCTCGCTGGCGCTGGCACTACCACCGTTAATCAACACAACCGTCTTGATATCACCGAGAAGCGGCTGGCCAGTCGATTTCTCCGTCGAGACAACCTGCTCGCCGCGCCGCTGCGTCATCACCACCTGATGATCAAGCCACAGCCCTGCTAGCGCCTGTGCGGCCGCCACGGTACCACCAGGATTTCCCCTGAGGTCGAGGATAACTTTCTTGACACCTGCCGAGCGAAACTCCTCGGCGGCTTGGCGCGCTTGCTTGCCGGTGTCATCATTAAAGCGACTGACTGTCAAAATACCGATCTCACCATCAATCTTCCACTCGGCAGCCGGCGCGACGACTTTCTCGCGCGTCACTGTCACGTCTTTACGTTCGCCACCACGCGACAATACCAACTTGACCGTCGTGCCAACATCGCCACGAATGCGCTGCACCACTTGATCAACCGGCATATCAGTCACCACCGTGTCATTAACCTTGACGATGACATCACCGGCTTTGATGCCCGCCTTTTCGGCTGGGCTATTTTTGAGCGGTCGGATAATCGTCGGCACGTTATGTTTCTTAGCAATTTCCGCCCCGATACCGCCACCAATATTACCCGACAAGCTCTTTTCAAACTCCTTGGCTTCATCCGGATCCATGTACGCCGTGTGCGGATCGCCCGTCGCCGCCACCATACCGCGCGCCGCCCCACGCGTAAGTGCTTGCTCATCCAACTTACCGTCATAATGAGCCTTTAACTCACGGTACACGCGCTGCACCGTTGATACATCCAGCGACCCCGTCGCCGTCCTGAGGCCAAACAGCGACCCGACCTGCGCCATAATCAGATCTGACCGCGTTCCGGCCACAAAACTCACAATCGCGATCAGCAGCCCGCCCAAAAACAAGTGAGCTCGCGTTCCTACCCTCCGTTGCTCTGTCATATATCTATTGTACACAAAAACCCCCGCTGATGCGAGGGTTTTATTGACTCATCGTGCTATTAAAAATACACGTAGGTTAGGCCCGAGGCTAAACGCGTATACTTTCGGTACAGACCGTCCCACGCCAAGTTATAGTCGCTGACCGTAATTGTGCCGTCACCATTAACCGACTCGACGTACATCACGTGTCCATAATAGCCAACATTCATAACCGCTGCTGCGCCAGCCTTTGGTGTCGAACCGCTCTGGATGCCGTATCGCGCCGCTGTTGATGGCCACTGATTAGCGTTACCAGCCCCACCAAAATGCGGCACAAACCGACCGGTACTGTGGATCTTCCACGCCACATAGCTCACACACTCACGTGTATATAAGCCCCATGGATCGACGTAAGCATCCAGTGGTGCGTTTGCCCAGACGCCTGGATAGCCGCCACCACCCGGGATACCACCCGGAATTGACACCCCGCCAAGCGCTCGCCGGTTAGCCGCCGCCTGCTCTTCGCGTAGTTTCGCTGCTTGGTTATTGCGTTGCGTTGCGAGAGCTGCATAGGCATTCTGGTCGTTCTTGGTGTCATTAACCAGCTTGGCCTGCTCTGCCTGCTTGGACGCTAGTTGTGTCTGCTGAGCCTTCTGGTCTTTGAGCACATTCTCAACTGACTTTTTATTCTCTTCTAATTTAGCCTGCAGCGCCTTTATTTCCTTGATCTTATCGTTCAGTGATGATCGCAAGCTACTGCGTTGCTCCTGCTTATCAACATAATCACCGATCGACTTGGAGCTAGCCAGCATCTCAAGCGGCGAAATCTGATCATCGAGGTAAATATCTGACAAGATTTTGCCCATGACCTTGCGGTTCTTTTCAATCGCTAGCTTATTCTTAGCAATTTCCGCAACCAACGTGTCGTGCTTTTGCTGACTCTTGGCAATTTCCGCCCGAATTGAATCGATCTGCGCGTTAATGCGCCCCAGCTCCTCCTCCAACGTCGCCGCCATCGTCCCGAGACGATTGGCCTCGTTCTGCGCCTGTTGCGCCTGTTGGTTGAGAGCGTTAATTTCCGCTTCATAGTCACGCGCGAATACGTGTGGGCCGAGCTGGAACACGCCAGCGCCCAAAACAACAGCACTAACCGCCACGAGAGCTGCCCGTGTGGCTCGTGATGTCGAAACTGGTGTGGTGGACCGTATCTTCATTGCTTTTTATTTTAGCACAAGCGACATATGGACGTCAAGCGCCCTGGCTCAGTAAATATTCAGGGGTCAGCGACAAAATAACTTATAATTTTAAGTATTTGCGCGTCGCGATCAATGACGAGATAATGCCAATCACCGCACCGATCATAATCATCGCTAGCACCACCAGTCCGGCATACGTGGTGCCAATATTCATCAAATTATCCATCGGCAGCCGCACCGCCAGCTTGTCATGCGCCGAAAACAACAACAGATACCCAACCCCTGAAGCCACCAGTGCCGCGATAAATCCATACATAACCGCCTCAACGATAAACGGCCCACGAATAAATCCGCGATCGGCACCGATCAGCTTCATCATCTGGATCTCATCTTTACGATTAAAAATCGCCATCCTGATGGTGTTAAACACCACCAGCGACGAAATCACTACAAACACCACCGTAGCGATCGAGCCAGCGATACTGGCAAACCGCACCCAGTCACCGATGGCATTGATCGCATCGCGCCGATCGCCGATGAACGACGGCTCCTTGGTCGGGTCTTTATGCTTTTTGTACAGTTCATCATGCTTGGTAAACTCAATCAGTGGTCGCTGGTCGTTCAAATCCTTGAGTGAGGCCCGCAGCGACGCCGGCATTTCATTGCTTGATTCTTTGATCGCCTCAAGAAACGCCGGGTCATTCTTGTGCTGCTCAATCTGTTCTTGCCGCGCCTGCTCTGCTGAAATATACGTTACCTTTTCGACATTGTGGAGCTTACTCAGGCGCGATATCAACTCATCAATCACCTTTTGCTCGGTTGAGCCTTTGAGGAAAATTGACATATCCGCCTTGCGTGAAATTGTATCGACCGAGTCAACCAGTACTTGGCGGGCGGCTATAGTGAGGGCGATGATCAGCAGCGTCACCGCCATCACCGCAGTCGCTGCAATCGTCAACCAGGTGTTACGGCTAAAATTATTGATACCATACCGGCACATTCGCCAGAACGTCAGCACCCGACGGCGACGCTGCCGCGTGCGCTTAAGGACTTTGGGATCGACGCGCGCCTTGGCGGCGGCTTTACGTGAAATATCGGTCATTGTTTGTAACTCCCCTTGGCTTGATCAGAGGTGATTTTACCATGATCAATGGTGATCACCCGACGCTTGAGCTTATTGACAATATCAACATTATGCGTGGTCAGCAGCACCGTGGTGCCGTATTTGTTAATTTTTTCCAGCAAGCGCACAATATCCCAGCTGTGCTTGGGGTCGAGGTTACCAGTCGGCTCGTCCGCGATCAAAATCTTTGGCTGGCGCACCACTGCCCGGGCAATTGCCACCCGCTGGCGCTCACCACCAGATAGCTGATGCGGGAAGTTCTTTTCCTTGCCTTTCAGTCCCACCAGTTCAATGACTTTTGGCACCGTTGACTTAATCTCGCGGTTGGTCATCCCAGCAATCTCCAGCGCAAAAGCCACATTTTCAAACACCGTCCGATTCGGCAGCAGCTTGAAATCCTGAAACACCACACCGATTTTGCGCCTGAGCAGCGGGATATGCTTGTCTTTGAGCGTATCATAATCAATCCCGCCGACAACAATCTTGCCACCAGTCGGCTTTTCCTCGCGGGTCAGCAGCTTGAGCAACGTCGACTTCCCCGCGCCCGATGTCCCGACCAGAATCACAAACTCGCCAGGCTTGACATGAACACTCACCCGGTTCAAGGCCGGCTTGTTGTCCTTGCCATATGTTTTGGTAACCCTATCTAACAAAATCATTGCCATTAGTATAGCAGATTTTTTAGGATGATGCGAATTAGCGCGACGAACCATGCTACACTAGACATATGAAAACTTCAGCCACATTACTCAATCGCCTCAGTATCATGTTTATCGCCCTCAGTATCATCGGGGTCGGATTAATGATTATCAGTAATATCAGCGTACCATTCCTGCCGGATACGTTTGACGCGGCGCGACCGCAAGACACCTGGTCATGCTGCGAGGCTCCTGGACAAACTGCCAATGCTCTACGCTGGCCACTCTTCCTGGTCGGTGGACTATTCCTATTTATCAGTATCGTCTGGGGTATATATTACCTCGGACGTGGACTACGACAGCTCGTGGGGCAATCACCTGATGAGTCAGCGCAACCTGTACGGCGCACCTATAGGATACTGGAGATTGGCTTGCGACTATTGGCGCTACTTATGGTCATGTCGCTTAGCGCCACGCTCATATGCCTATTCCTCACACCCCACGTCACGCTACTACAAGACATAGCACAACACAGCGGTATTTTCGTATATATCATGTACACTGCGACTGGACTGCTCCTGACTACTGGCTGTCTCGCCTTGCCGCTTTATACGCTTATTGGCACCAACCGCTGGCAGAACAAGGCAATTACCGATAGTAACAAGTGGCTCGCACGCCACACTTCAACATTAGTATGGTACGGCCTCGCCATGGTGTGCTTTCTGGTGGGTACATGCGCGTGGCTCTATTACATCATCGGCGATGACACCAACCGAAAATATCCGATCGACGTTCTCGTCAGGCAAGCTGCTTGGCCGTTTGGTGTACATTTCTTGTCCGTCATGGTCATCAGCCTCATCGCCTTTGCCGTGATGATCACCATTGCTGTCTTCCGTCAGCCGCGCGATTCGCGCAAATAAGCCGCCATAAACTCATCAACATCCCCATCCAGCACCCCTTGAGCGTTGCGGTTCTCGTGCTTAGTGCGAGTGTCCTTGACCAGCGTGTATGGGTGCAGGACATAATTTCTGATCTGGCTGCCCCAGTTGGCCGACTCGCCAGCCCTGAGGTCAGACAGCGTTTCGGCGTGTTGTTCTAGCTTCATCGCCAGCAACTTGGATCGCAAAATCTTCAGCGCCGTTTCTTTGTTCTGAATCTGCGAACGCTCATTTTGAATCGCCACGGTAATGCCCGTCGGTACGTGCGTCACCCGCACCGCCGAGTCAGTGGTGTTCACTCCTTGGCCGCCCTTACCGCCCGAGCGATACACATCAATCCTCAGATCATTCGGATCAATCAAAATTTCATCCGGCGTATCAATCTTTGGCAGCACCTCCACCAGCGCAAAGCTAGTCTGGCGCAAATTATCAGCATTAAACGGACTGAGGCGCACCAGCCGATGCACGCCATTTTCTGAGCGTAATTTCCCGTAAGCAAACGGCCCAGAAATCTCCAGCACCGCCGTCTTTATTCCGGCATCATCATTGGTCGAACGCTCCAGCGTGTCAACTTTCATCCCCGACCGCTCCGCCCAACGCAGATACATCCGCTCCAACATCGCCGCAAAGTCCTGAGCATCCAGCCCGCCTACGCCCGCCGAAATCCGCACCACCGCCTCGCGGTTGTCGTATGGGCCGCTAAACAGCAAATCGGTCTTGCGCCGGGTAAATTCTTGCTCTAATGCCGTCACCTGCGCCTCAAACTCCGGCAGCAGATCATCGTCGCCCAGCTCCATCAACTCAGCGATATCCGCCAGCTGCACCCCCAGCGTCTGCCACGGCTCAACTGTCTGGCGCAAGCTAGCTGCCTTTTTAGCCAAGGCCTGCGCCTCGTCCGGATTATGCCAAATCTCCGGCTGATTAAGCCGCTCGTCCAGCGCCGCCAGCTCTTGCTCCAGCGCCGCAAAATCCAGCGCCGCCTTGGCCTGTTCTACTTCTGACTGCAGGGTCTGGATGCGTTTTTTAAGTGGCTGCATGGGTACTATTGTAACAATTTTGCTATACTTTTTGTATGAAGATTGGCATATTTGATACGGGAACTGGCGGCAAATTAGTAGCAAAGAGGCTGAAAAAATTACTGCCACAGCATTCGTACATCACGGCGATCGACCGCGAGCACGCACCGTACGGCAATCGTTCACCGGAAGAGATTATCACGCTAACCGATGCCGCCATCCAGCCGATACTATCATGCGACATTATTGTTATAGCATGCAATACCGCCACGACTAACGCGATTAGATCGCTGCGGCAACGTTACACAGACGTATGCTTTATGGGCTTTGAACCGATGATCAAATCGGCCGTCATCTTGACCAAATCACATCATATTACCATGCTGGCGACAAACGCCACCAAACACAGCCAGCGTCTGCGCGCGCTTATCAGTGAATATGCTACTGGCGTTCGCATCGATACGCCAGACACCCGTGCGTGGGCGCAGATGATTGATCAAGGTTTGGCCGACGATATTGTGCTTGATGAAGTATCGGCCAGTGTTGCGGACGGCAGCGATGTTATTGTTCTAGGCTGCACGCATTATCTGGCAATTAAGAGGCGGTTACAACGCCTTTTTCCGCAATGCCGCATTCTTGAACCCACTACAATTATCGCCAAGCGGATTAGCGATTTTGCTAGCTAATTGTTATACTTATCCTAATGAATCAAGACATTGCTAAAATCCTCGTGACTACTGAGCAAATTAACAATGCAGTGGCGCAGCTGGGCCGAGAGCTGACGGCAGAATATCGTGACAAAAACCCGCTGATCATCGGTATACTGCGCGGTGCAGCACCGTTTATGATTGATCTAGTGCGAGCGATGGACTGTTACCTGGAAATCGATTTCATTGACGTCTCTAGCTACGGCGACGCAACTGAATCATCCGGCGCGGTCACTATTCTCAAAGACATTGATAGCGACGTTACTGGGCGGCATATTTTGCTGGTCGAAGACATCGTCGATACCGGTCGAACGTTGGAAAGGTTGCTAGAATTATTCTCTGGTCGCGGTGCGTCCTCAATCAAAGTCTGCTCACTACTCGACAAACCCGAACGACGTATCGCCAACGTTACCGCCGATTACGTCGGCCTGTCAGTTCCTAACGAATTCGTCGTCGGCTACGGCCTAGACTTCCGCCAACAATACCGAAACCTACCGTATATCGGAGTGTTGAGACCTGAGGTGTATCAGGGATAAACTAATACACCACTAGTAATGAACCTGAAGAAGTTCATTACTCTATCTATAGTATAGAGTGGTATCTCACAGCAAACTGACCAGATAGCCTAGAGGCTGATTGCACACGATCACGCCATACTCTTTCAATGACCGACTTATGATCTTCATGCCACTTTTCTAATTCTACAGCTCTGGCCGGGTCAAGCTTACCGATAGCTTCCTTAATCACGAATTCTGCATCAGCAGGACTTAGTGGAGATTCGATCGGCCCAGCCGTTGCCAACTGATCATCACAAAGTAATGCCCTATAAAACCTTCTCGCGTCTATCGTATTCCCCCTAGCGCTATGGCCTGTTTTCCTAATAGAGATATAATACTCTTCGCTACCATAACCTTCAAAATATTCTATTTTCTCAAAATTTCCATATTTATCATAATACGCAGTCGGGGTTTTTCGTTGCAAATCTGCTTCTTCATAGCCACTCAGAATATGCTGAGCATCTTCATCACTCAATTCTCCCATACCAACAGCAAACTCAACAGCTTTTTTAAACTGACAAGGAGATGCAAAGCAGGCCTGAAGAGAATCTTTATCAAGCATCGAATAAGTTGAGCATCCAGACGTATCATCAAACCCCCTAAGGTAGAAATTGTATCCATCTAAGCTAACGATGATACTCTCCTCCTCTTTCCCATGACGAATGGTACGATGTACTTTATTCTCAGAGTCAGCACAACGAGGCTCAGGTATCTCTACAATCGGTAACTGCAGTCTATCGGCATGCATATGCATTGCCTGCGCAAGATGATGATTTACCGGCTCACCTTTTGGTGTTACTTTGTAGAAAAAACCAACGGTTTGCAGCTGGTGACCCTCGTGTTCGGCAAGAGCCACGACTTCATTATGAGCATACTGTGAAGTCCTATTTAAAAGTTCATTCGGATCTATAATACCACAAATATGGCCCTGTTTTATGAGCAGATCTCGATTATTGTTACGAGCACTCGCATCAGCTCCAGAAGTTATGACTATATTCTCTTCAGGAGCATCAATAATAAGCCCACCGCTCCCCCAAGTGGCGGTGTGGTCTTGGTCGATCAATGACATACTAGCAGAAACCCTATCTCCAATGCGCTCAGGTTGTTTATACATAGATATCGATTGGTCTCCTGACGCCTCAGGACCAAACCCCTCCATTGAATCCAAGGCACAACCAGCCATGGCGCCTATTTTGGCAAATGGATTAATAGCGTGAACAAGATATCGGAAATGTTTTGGGCTATGTTCTTTTGGATCAGTCGTTTCACCCCAAAGACGCGGCTGATGATATTGTTCAATAGGCCTATCTTTTTCTGACATGACAACTATTATACATATTTTATTGTAACATGTCAATGTTTTAGTCTAAGATGTTGCTCAACTACGGCAGATCTTTATAACAAAACTACCACCTACAACTTCTCCACCGCCGCCACAAATTGCTCACCGCGGTCGACGTAATTTTTGAACATACCAAAGCTGGCGGCCGCCGGGCTGAGGATGACAACATCGCCTGGGCGAGATAATTGACTGGCTTGGGCGACGACATCCACCATCGTTGTCTGACCGAGTACTACTGTTGTCGCCGCGACCGATGCTTGATGCAGCGACTGCTCAATCTTCGCCGCGTTTTCCCCGATGATAATCACCGCCCGCACCGTTTGTCTGGCAATCTCCGTGGCCATTTCATCATAATCCGCCCCCTTGTCGTACCCACCGACGATCAGCACTTTCGGCGCTTCAAACGCCCGCAGCGCCGCAATGGCACTGCCTGGCGTGGTAGCGATACTGTCATCGTAATACTTCACACCATTTTTCTCAGTAACAAATTTTAATCGATGTGGCAATCCCGTAAAACTCTCTAATCCAGCCGCATACTGCTCGTCGGTCACCGTGATCGGCAATTCTGTCACTGCGCTCATCGCCGCACAGGCGTTCTCGAGGTTGTGCGCGCCCGGCAGCCGTAAATGATCGGTGCGACAAATCCGCCGATCTTGTACGCAAAAGTAGCCATCCCGGACATACACCTGATCCTCATCAGGGACAGCATAGCGGTACGCGAAATTTAACTCATCATCTCCGCAGTATTCGCTACATGTCTCACAGTCACACCCATACAATAGCCTATCAAGCGGCGCGGTGGCTACCTCCCGTGAGTATTTATTCGTTGGATGATATAAACATGTATCAATAATGCCCTGGTGACGACAAATATTTTTCTTGGCATCAAGGTACTCGGCAAAATCCGTATGCACCTCCAAATGGTCCGGCTCAATCATCAATACCACGGCAATAGTTGGCGATTTCTCGAGATCCCACAGCTGAAAACTTGATAGCTCGTACACAACGAAGTCGTCTTTTGTGATGTTTGGTAGTGCGTCCAGTGCCGGCACACCAATATTCCCAACCAGATGCACCGTCTGACCGGCCGCCCGCAAGATCGCCGCGATCAGACTACAGGTCGTACCCTTGCCTTTCGTCCCCGTCACGCCAATAATCGGCGCTGGGCATTTGTCGAAAAACTCATTGGTCGCCGACCATATTTTGCCCGACGTTTTGAGTAGCCGCGGCGGCACACCCGGTGCTCGCACCACCATATCGGCATCCTGCAGCTGCTCGGCGAACACCGACTCACCAGTCCGCACTGCCACGCCATCCGGCGCATTCTCGACCGCTTTCTGGTCAGCAATCACAAATTTAGCATCAGGAAAAGCCTGCCGAAAATATCTCAAACTTGATATACCCTCAAGGCCATAGCCAGCGATAACGATCTTCATAGTTTCTATTATACCACCGAGAGCAGTTGGGACATCAGAAAACGAGCACTCGGATACGGCTTTCTTTTACTAAAACCCGCCCCGAATAGCATGTTCACCAATCTCCCGCAGCCCCACCTCATCACCAGCCGCTACTTCACCCCTTTCTTCTTCGCTGATTTGTCGTGGATATACGTTAGCCCTAAAAATTACCGAGCCATACGGAAGCATTGGGAGCGGGTCATAGCCGCCATCAGTATCCCGTCTAATTGGATGTGCCGTGATAGTGATATCTTTAGGGAGAAGTCCGGAGTCTATATGTGGCTGGATTTGCTTCATCATATAGCCCTCAACGCAGCCCTTCTCACCCTCTGTATCCAACGAATTCCTATCAATATGAGACTCTTCACACACTTTCAGGAGAAAAATTGCGTCCTCCATATGCCGCACACCCCCCTGTTTATATGCATCGGTATTTTCAAGAGGCATTGATACCTCAACCCGACCACGAGAAGGATCGACAGGTTGCCGTCCATCTATAATACTCGTACGCAGATCACGTACTGCACGATACATCGTACCTACGAGCGGCAAGACATCCCGACCCTCTAGTATCTCATGATTTCTAAAAGCCTTCCATATTTGGTCGGCAACTGCATCACTGCGCGCCTGATCAGCAGCCATTTGATCAAGCAATCTCGCTCGCTCCTGCTCAGATATTGCTGGATCGAGGTCGGTCCCTACTAGATTATGTTCACACATGTTCTGCTCCTCTCGCATTGCGACTGAGTAAACCGGCCATTCCAAAGACAGTCCACTCACCTCAGTCCAACTGAATAACCCCATAGTAATAGTAATACACAAGGGTCGTCTTTCTCAAGCATAAGCAGGAAGATCCCGCCTAAAACAACCCCTCAAGCTTCTCCTGCAGTCGCCCAAGCAGCTCTTTATCGCCGCTACTCACGCCAGCAAGCACCCAGGTATTTGCTGCAAAAAACTCTCGCGCCACCCGAACAATTTGGTCAGCGGTCACTGCCAAAATCGCTGTCGGCACGCCCTCATAATTCTTGACGAAATCATCGGCAAAATAACGCCCGGTATAAAAATTGCTGACCTGCGCTACCGTTTGCGCCCCCATCTGATAGCGACCCAGCGCATACGACTTGGCATTCTCGATATCCTCTGAGGTGATCGTCCCGTTCAACACCCGGCGCAGCTCACGCACGATGATATCGAACAGTGCCTCGGCTGTCTCGAGGTTGACCTGGCCGCCAAAGTCCCACGCCGAATCATAAAACCCGACCGAAGTGTCGCTGAACACACCGTAAGCCAGCCCCTTCTTGCGCGCCGCCCCGAAAATCCGCGAACTCATCGTCCCGGTCAAGATATGATTCAAGCAGCCCATAGCGTCAGAATCCTCATCGCTCAGCTCACGCGGCAAATTCATCGACCAGCCAAATGTCAGATTCGAGGCCTCCTTGCGGTGGATAAAAATCGGTGCGGCACTCGACAGGTTATCGTGCGGAATGGTAAACCGCTCGCCCGGCTCTAGCTGCCACTGCTCCAGCGATTCACGAATCGTCGCCATCCGCCCAGTCAACTTGCCCGCCACCACAAATCGCATATTGTTGAGGGTATGTGTCCGCCGATGGTGCTCCTTGATATCCTTTAGCGTAATCGCGTCAATCGTTTTCAGCCGCTGATTATATGTCAAAATATCCTCGCCCAGTGCCTGCTGCACCCGCGGCCACATCACACGGTTATGGTTATTGAGATAGCCGGTCAGCTCGCTCCGAACGTTACCCTTCTCGGCCTCTAGTTCTTCAGCATTAAAGCGCGGCGTAGTAATCGCCAGCCGCTGCAAATCCAAGATCCGATCCCATTCAAAATCCGCGCAGGCCGCCTCGTACACCATTGAATAATCAGAGGTGAACGCGTTATGATAGGCGCCATTCTTGGTAAACTCCTGCTCATACGCGTGCTCCGAACGAAACTTCTCATTCGCCCCGAATGCCATGTGCTCCATGATGTGCGCCGTCTCGTAGATGTCCTTGTCGCGAACGTAGCGATTGCCCGCCCGAAACTGCACCTGAAAGCTCATCACTGTCGCGTCCGGCACATCGATAAACAAGCCTTTCGCACCATTTTTCAATTTTATTTCTTTGACCGTATGTTTCATCTGTCTGTCGCTCTCTGCCCACCGGTTTTAGATTTATTTGCGGTTCTTTTTGCGGTTTTGGCGCTGCGTTTTTTTCTTCTTACGTGCTTGGTTTTTGGCGCGGTTCGACTCGGCGTTTGATTTACCCTTTTTCACCGAAAAGTCACCGTCGCGATTTTCCTCGCCCGCACCAACTTCATTGACACCGCGCTCAACTGCACTTTCGGCTAGGCGCGTTAGCTCGGTATCATACTCATCATCCTGCGACTGACGAATCACCGCGTCAGATCTATGAATATGAAAAATTGTGTTCAGAACTTCGTTACGCAGATTTTCCTGAAGGCTGGTGAACAATTTTTGTGACTCCGCCCGGTATTCTACTAACGGATCGCGCTGCCCAACGCTGCGCCAGTGAATGCCTTCGCGTAGGTGTTGCATATTCTCTAGGTGCTGCATCCACAGGGTGTCGAGCACCGCCATATACACCTCGCGCTCCACACCGCGCAACTCTTCAGTACCGATTTCTTCATCTTTTTCCCGGTAGGCCTGGTGTGCTAGTTTCAGGGCTTTTTGGAGGCGTGGACGGTCTTTTTTCTCGCGGCCAACCTTGCGCACGGCCGCCTCATCGACCGGAAAGGCCGACGTAAATTCCTCGATAAACTTCGGGTTGTTTTTGGTTGGTAGCGTCACTAATTCTTTGACTCTGTCACGCAACAATCGCTCAATTTCCGGCTGAATATTGTCGCCTTCAAGGATTTTTCGCCGCATCGTGTAGACCACGCGGCGGTGACGATTAATGACGTTGTCGTACTGAACAACATTTTTGCGCGTATCAAAGTTGTAGCCCTCAACGCGCTTCTGGGCTGCCTCCAACGTCTTTGATACGGCACGGTTTTGAATTGGCGTTTCTTCGTCGACACCCAGCCGGTCCATCAATGCAGCGATGCGCTCGCCTTGGAAAATTCGCATCAAATCGTCTTCGGTCGACACATAGAACTGCGTTTCACCTGGGTCACCCTGACGACCACCACGACCGCGCAGCTGATTGTCGATGCGTCGTGATTCGTGCCGCTCTGAGCCGATCACCACCAGGCCACCCAATTCCTTGACGCCCTTGCCCAATTTAATGTCGGTACCACGTCCAGCAATGTTTGTCGCTAGCGTAATGGCGCCCTTTTCACCAGCCTTCTCGATGATAGCCGCCTCGCGCTCATTATTCTTAGCGTTCAAAATCTCAAACTTGATGCCTTCTTTTTCCAGATATTTAGCAATCTGCTCGTTCTTAGCGATTGAACCAGAACCAACCAGCACCGGCCGGCCTTGCTTATGATAATCCTTAATAGCTTCGGCGACTGCCTTCAGCTTGCCCTTTTCGGTCTTGAAAATCAGGTCTTCTTTATCGTCGCGAATAACTGGCTTGTTCGGTGGAATCTGGATAACGTCCAGTGAATAAATTTGTTGAAACTCTTCCGCCTCTGTAAATGCCGTACCGGTCATACCGGAAAGTTTATTATACAAACGGAAATAGTTCTGGAACGAAATGGTCGCCAGCGTCATGCTTTCTTCCAGCACTGGCACACCTTCTTTCGCCTCAATTGCCTGGTGTAAACCTTCGTTGTAACGGCGTCCTTGCATCAAACGACCAGTGTGCTCATCGACGATGATCACTTCGCCATCATTGGTCACCACATAGTCTTTGTCGCGCTTGAACAATGTTTGTGCTCGCAGAGCCTGGTCCATATGATAAACGCTGCGCACGTGATCTGGCGTGTACAAATTTTTTATACCCAGCAGTTTTTGGACTTTTTCCACGCCCTCATCAGTCAAGGCCACGCTGCGGCGCTTTTCATCCAAAACATAGTCCTCTGGCACTAGTTTACTGGCAACTTTAGCGAAGGTGTAGTAATTGTCCGGGTTCTCCGCTGCTGGCGCCGAGATGATCAGTGGCGTCCGCGCTTCGTCGATCAGAATTGAATCCACCTCGTCAACAATGGCAAAGTTCAGCTCGCGCTGACGTAATAAGTCAACGTCGTTAACCATGTTGTCACGCAAATAGTCAAAGCCAAACTCATTGTTCGTACCGTAGGTGATATCGGCCGCATAGGCTTCCTTACGAGTGACCGGACGGAGCTTGCGCATGCGCGGATCGTCGTGATGCTCATTATCATACTCTTTGTCATACACAAACGACGCTTCGTTGATGATCACGCCAGTTGTCAGGCCTAAAAAGTCATACACCTGGCCCATCCAGCCAGCGTCGCGCTGCGCCAGATAATCATTGACGGTCACCACATGAACGCCTTTTTCCTCCAGTGCATTCAGATAGGTCGGCAGCGTCGCCACCAAGGTTTTACCTTCACCGGTCTTCATCTCAGCAACATTACCCTCATGAAGGACCATGCCGCCGATTAGCTGGACGTCATACGGGCGCTCACCGATGACGCGCTTGGCCGCCTCGCGCACCACCGCAAAGGCATCTGGCAAAATCGTATCCAGCGTTACGTTTTTCTTCGTCAGACGCTTTTTCAGCGTCTCCGTCTGCGCCTGCAACTCTTTGTCTGACAGTTTTTCATATTTTTCAGACAGACCGTTAATTACGTCAACTTGCTTCTGCAGCCGCTTCAAAATCTTCTTCTGCGGATCGCCAAAAATCTTACTCAGCGCCTTTTGTTGTGTCATTGCCATAAACTCAAAACTCCCTCACTTTCAGGCATTTTCAAAAACTGTATATATTATACCGTGCAGGGTTGGAAAATTAAAGAGTATTTAGATGTGGAGTTAATCAAGGCTCGCCCATACAACACTCAACTATGCGATCACGCCGCCATAGCCCGCGAGCCCACATCCTCCATCTTTAGCGAGGTGCCACATCCACGGATCGCCATCAGCCTGTCAGAGTCTGGATTATTCCAGCCAATGTGCAAAGCGCAGGCGTAATAATTGATACTAAACTCACTGGCTACCCATGAACTGACACCTCCGGTATCTACCGGCGGCATACCTTGACGAACGCGATGCATTTGATAGGCAGCATAACCAACTACCGGTACTATCGCCTTGAGTCGTTTTGTCTGATTATAGGATAGACCCTGATCCTGTGGCTGTTCACGATTAAACAGCATAAAAGCTGTCCATTTATTATCTCCTACAACTGGCAGCTGCCAGTTGTTCATCGTACCTTTCATTATACCCTCCCAGTTATCAGCGACTTCGTCATCTACGAATAGTCGACGGGCATATCTTGTCGACTTAATATTAGGTTTGGGCTCATACGCCTTAGAAACAAATTGACACGTTGCACCTAACGGTAATGTCAACGGCGTTACCACTAAGTCATAATCTGATAATTGCTCTTTCAATTCTGCCAAATGCCCAAAATCAATACCACCCTGCGCCAGCTGATTTGGCGACGGCATATTAATATCGGCTTCGGCAAAAATCGTCTTATAATCCTCGAGGTCTCGCTTAAATAGCTCTTTAATCTCTGGGTTCGTTATGACTTCCAGCGCGCCAAAGCCATTCTTGACCTCCCTAACAGTAGCATCAAGCGCGGAGATCGCCGCAGAACCGACATCCTTACTCGTATGGATATGTCTCTCATGGGCTTTATCCCAAGCGTTCCCAGCAGCGGTGAAAATTTCCGGTGGGAGAATTTCAGCCATACTCATATACTTACCCTAACTAAAAAGCTAATCAGCTCTTCTCTGTCTATAGTCATCTTCTGCCAACCCCGGCCTCTTTCTTAGCATTTCCTCTGGCAGCAAATCATGATACTCAAGGATATGATGCATCACCTTACGGTCATTCTGGTTCTTGATGCCATCCAGAAATGTTTGGCACGCCCGCTTCAGCGACACCACTCCATAACTGCCGGCAACTTTTCGTAAAATGTCCACCATGGTGCGCGGCGCCAACACCGTTTCCTCCAAGCCAGGACGATTATCCACCATTGTCTCCGTATCGATGAACTGATCGTAGCCTTCGCCATTAGTACCGCTAAATATCTGTTGACTCAACCGAGCTGCCCTCACGAAATTCTCGAAATCCCCTTCGTCAATGTCTGGCGGCAGTTCGCCTCGCTGCGTCGCCACAGCCGCCATGGCCAGCTGAGCATTCTCACGCGGATATTCGTCATAGCCCTTGTCATGGTCAGGGTAACGTACGCGATTGATATTCGCCCCAAACCGATTTTGGAACTCAACGCTCAAATCATCCACGCCCTTGTAGCGTTTGGATTTCTCATTAGCCGTGGCAATGACACAGAAACCCGGATGAACTTCCACGATCCGCCCAGAATCTTCCTGTACCGTAAATCTATCGCCTGGGCGCAGCTGCATGATTTTGTTCAAACGCTTCAACAGCTCTGGCGGCATGGCATTAATTTCGTCAAGGATGAGTGGTGTGCCCTGTTCCATAGCCCGAATGATCGGCCCTGGCACAAACTCGCTGACACTCGCACCATTTTCCTCGCGTAGCTCTTGCTTGCCCATCAACTGATAACTATTGACGTCACCATATGCACTGACGAACTCAGGTTCAACCCCAAAATACGTCTGCACCATATACTCCGCCATGGCAGTTTTGGCACCGCCCGTCTCACCGACGAACAACGTTGGCTCACCCCGCATCATAGCCGGCAGCGTTTCGTCAATAATTGTCTGCATCTGCTCGGTCATCAGTAAGCCACTATCTAGCTGTCGCTTCCACTCACGGACTTGTAAACGAGCCACTTCCTCCAAAAACTGCTCCCTGCTACTATTTGGTGGAATATCAATATTTTCATCGACCTCAGACAACTGCTTTTGCCATGCAGCTATTTCCTGCCTTTCGGCCGCCGTTAAAGAACGGCCTGTTTTCGCCGCTCTACTGCGCAAGTTTGCCATCTGCTCGCTAATATGCTGTTTTCTGCTTTGGGCGCGCAAAAACTCAGCCGCCGCGCGAGTCGCCGCCATCTGTTCGCCGCGATATTCCTTGTCAAATTCCTTCATGAGCACAGCGTCTTTGCGTAGCTCATGCAATTTGGCGTGGTACATATACCATTCTTCCAGATTGTCGGCTACATCAGGGTGTTCATCCTTAAAGCTTTCCCAGCGCTGCAGCTCCTCTTTGCTTGTGTCGCGCGGCATATGTTCTTCCCAATTTGGCTCCGCCAGACCCAGCAAAAAGTTCTCACTAATTTCACTGACGTCTATATCCGGCTCCTCCAAATCCGTCCGGCGCCTCGACTCATTGATACGCGCAATATGTGGCGCCGCCAGTCGCTCCAAGAGCTGCCGATCTCCTATGGCTGCTGTCCGCCAATCAGCCCTAACCGCCTGCATACTTTCCTGCAAGCCAGTCATCAGCTCCACAACACCATCCACCGTTCGATCATCCATGTCTGGAGAATAATAACTTTCTGAAACGCGAGGCTCAAGCCGTAATTCGGTTTCAGTCATGACAGGTTTTGATTCAACTGTTTTCATAGAGCATGTTGGTATTTTAATTATATAGTTCGTATTATATACTATGAGCATAAGGTTTGTAAAGAAAAATGACTGAAACACTACAGATACCAGCAAGTGATATAGAGCCACCGGAATTGACACCCGAGCAAGAAGCATTGGTCAAGGAATTCCGAGTTGCCCTTGATGATGCTGAAAAGTTTCTACTAGATCAAAAACCAGCAATCTGCCGGTTGACTGGTCTAGAGGTACGAGCTGTGGTTGGTAAAGGCTGGGCTACGTATCCTGAAACTAGCTTGGTTACCATCGATCCGTTATTCTTTATCGAAAAAGGCTATTCAGCCAATCACTGTGTTTTTGCCATCCTGCATGAACTAATGTCACATGTGCGCGATATCAAACGTGATCCCGTATTCGCGGCGCGGCAACATGCATTCATCATGAGTGGCAAAGACCCCCAGGAGCAGCAAGCAAGGAGCATCTTCAATAATATCCTGACCGATATCCATGGCAACAAACAGATTATGAACATGCTACCCGCCATGCGAGAGGTCGGTGCGGACCTTTATGATAATCGCCTATTTCCGACGGAGCAAGACGGCAAGATAGTTGATTACACCAACATACCAATGCACCTGCAATTTCTCTACAAAATTATCCGCCAGGAGATGATACCAGGTAGCGAAACGCCTGTTCGCCAGGAGGTCGATGAAGCCATAGACCAGCTGCGCAACTTTCAGGATGGGCAGTTTGACCTTATCTCGTTCCTGACCGATCCTGGCGCAAGGGGTTCTAATGGTAAAAAACTTTCTGGCAGCGACCGTTTTGACTATTGGCTTACGCAGATTTGGCCGAAATATGAAAAGCTCATACAGCTGGACGAGCAAGAGGCAAAGGACGCCCAACAGCAAAACAACAACCAGCAGACTAACAGCAACACCACCGAACAGCAAGATACTGACCCATCACAAAAACAAGACGGCAATCCATTCGTAGATGCCTACGCCGATTATTTTGACAACAAGCATCCCGAGCCATTCAGCCCCGAAGAACACGAAAAAATCCATAACACCATTGACAAAGCTGCTCAAGAAAAACGCCACGAAACCATGACACCCGAACAGCGAGAACGCGCCCGTCAGATAGCGGCCAACCGCCGCTATCAAGAGCAAACTGGACATTCACTACACAAAAAGCAGCATTACGATAACGAGGTCAAGCGGCTACATAGGCAGATTGATCAGATGCGCCAAGTTTTTCGCTCAGTCTTGAATGAAGCCGTTGCTACCCGCCGCGGTCTCAGTCGCCGCGCTCACCAGGATGGCGACATTCTTGATCCTAACCGCCTAGCACAAACCATCATTGACATTAAAAGTAGCGTCACTCCAGAAGCATTTCAACGCTATGAAACCGTCCGCGGGCGGGCGGAACTGAACTGCAAGACCGACTATTTCTTTGTATTCGACTGCTCTGGTTCCATGAAGGGCAAGCCAGCACAGGCTGCCGCCAGTTGCGCCGTCATCATGCTGGAGGGACTCGCCAGCATGGAGCGTGATGTTCGACGACTGGAAGAGCAACAAAATATTGATCTGTCCGACCTGTCGGTACGCACCTCACTGTATACATTTGGCTATGACGCAACCTGCCATAAGCCGCTTGGCAGCAGCCTGAATGATAAACAACGGCTTGACGCATATACAGCCATAACTGCAGCCAGTGCTGGCGGTACGGCAGATTATTTAGCCCTCCAGGAGATTGCTGATTTACCCCACAGTCAAGATCGTCAGCGAATTATCATTGTCGTGACCGACGGTCAAAGTAACAACCCCGGCGCCACCCAAGCAGCCATCAGCCAGCTTCGCCGTGACCAAAACACCGTAGTATACGGCGTATCCATTGGCTCAGACGCCGCTGAACAACTGTACGCTCCGAATGCCAAACTTATCAACGACCCTAAAGACCTGCCAAATGTGTTACAATCATTTATAGAAACAACGATTCAAACATAAAAAGAATAACATATGGCTAATCTCAATCTACTATCACCAGAAATTCGAGCCGCGGCGAATAATGCTTGGCAGAGAGCTCAGGAAGAACAAAAGGCCCAGTCTCTCAATACCAGTCAGGGTTTTGGTTCTGCAGCGCTCCTAAACACCCTCAATGCTGATGTGAGAGAAGCTAGAGAGAAAAATAAAACCGGGTTTAATAGTCTTGATACGATACCCAATCCAGAAACACAGCGAGCTTTTGAAAAAGCTTTTACTCTATCCGAGCGTTTGGTTGGCTACATCGGTCTTTCAGCGCCAACACCAGAACAAATGGTGTCTGTCGGTGTTAACCTTCAATACCTAGCCGAACAATTTGCGCTCATGGAGCAGGGAGAAGGTGTCGCCCCGCACGTTGTTTTGGCGCCCTACAGCCTCGGCAAGCAAAGCTGGCTGGCCATCGCTCGAAAAATGACTAGTGATACGAATATACCAAACAACCCCCTACAAATTAGAAAGCATGACCATGGATTACATATTGATCTGAGTATTAAAGATAGTGCTTGGCATAGCTCAGATCAAGTACCGACCTCAACAACAACCCCAGCATTAAACAGGTTGCCGACTCACCAAGATAAAAGTCACCCAAATATAAAGTGGACTCTTCGCCTCCTTTCTGGCAGAAAACGACCAAATCGCACCTTCATTTCCTACCAACAGAGCCAAGAGCAAACTCCTCCCATAGAACACCAGACTCTGGCTGAAGGTTTAACTGATAAACTTACCACTATACTAGCTGGTGATAAGCCAACCGATGAGAACTACTATTCGCTGTGTCAGCAGCCCGACCCAGATGCTACTCAAATCCTATCTATTCACTCAAACGTACACTACGGTCTAATATATATTAGGTGGGTAAAAACCTATCACAGAGACAGAGGGGTTGGTATTCGCTCCCCGATTGGCTAGTCAGCACCCCTACTGCTCGCGCTGGAAACCGCGCTTGAACCGTGCCAGTACGCCGCGGCTGCTGCCAACGTGCGCCAACACATCATCCTTGTATTTGCGTAGCTGCCCGTTCAGCTTCGCCTCAACGATATCGACTGCCGCCAGTACGTTCATTGTCGAATCTTTGGCGGTGATTTTCTTGTCTGGTACATTAATAATTACTTCAACCTCGTACTTGTTGCCGCCAGGATTATCAATCTGCTTGATCTTTACATCAGCGGTCGCGCTCTTGCGGGCATGTCGCGGTAAGTACTTGCCCAGCGCACCGATTTTGCGCCCAACGTATTTCTTTGTGGTATCTGTCAATTCGTATTTGACGCCAGTAATGGTAATATCTTTGATCATAATTCCTCCTCTTATCACGTGCTAGCGCGGCAAAACAACACCCGCGTCCTTCGCCATTTTTAGTAATTCTTCGTTAATAACGAGCAGCTTTTCTTTCGACGACATTTTGGCAAAGCTGGCGCTCATAAACGATTTGTTCGGCTTACCGTAAATAACATCGTATATCTCTTTAATGTCGTTTGTCAGTGCCTGCAGCTCACCTTCAACTCGACCGAGCCGCTCTTTGACCTCGCGCATCTCGTTTTCAACCCCATTGAGTCGGCTTTTAACTTCACACATCTCGCTTTTCAGGCTAGAGGCATCATCTTTCAATCCAGAGACGTCCTCTTTCAATCCAGAGACGTCCTCTTTCAGTCCAGAGACGTCCTCTTTCAGTCCGGAGACGTCCTCTTCAACCGAATCAAGCCTGGCCTCGATCCTGTCAAACCGCTTGTCATGCTCGTCAAATCGCGGCAAGACAACGGCTTCCAACGCCTCAACCACGCCATCAGCGATCGCGCTCTTGATCCATTGCTTGTCATCGTTCGTCAGTGCCATATACCCTCCTAGACTCCATTATATCATCTCGCGGCCATTCATATACGGACGAAGTGCTTCTGGTATCACGACATCACCCTCTGCGGTCTGGCAATTTTCGATAATCGCCACCATGCAGCGCCCCAGCGCAAAGGCCGTCGCATCATTCGTGTGGATCAATTCAACCCCGTTATCCGTACGTACCCGCGTCATCAAGCGGCGTGCCTGATAATCCGTCATGTAGTCAGCGGTATGCGTCTCGCGGTACTTGCCCTGACCCGGTAGCCAGACTTCCATGTCAACACCGCGCGCATTTGGCTTACCGATATCAGCGGTGCATTTCATCAGCACGTGGTATGGCAACTTCAGCTGGGCTAACAACCACTCTTGGATGGCAATAAATAGCAGGTGCTCGTTATAACTATCCTTTGCCTCGGTGAAACTCTCCATCTCCAGCTTATCAAACTGATGCATCCGAATCAGACCCTCCATATCCTTGCCGTACGTCCCCGCTTCTTTTCGGAAACTGGTCGCAAAGCCCAAGTATCGTAGCGGCAACTGTTTCGCATCAAAAATCTCACCCGCATGCATACTACCGAGTACATGCTCAGCACTTCCCTGGAGCCATAATTCCTCGCCTTCGATTTTGTAGCGATCATCACTCGGCTGGAGGCGATCCATCTGGTCATACGGCTCAGTCCGGATCATCAATGGCGGCAGTACTGGGATGAATGGTTTTGTGTTGACATCAAGGCCAGCCTTTTCGGCAATCTCTTTGATCACCGCTGGGTTCGTGAGAGATGTGATCACAAACTGGATAATCGCCTGCTGCAACAACACCAAATCCCCCATGACATAAGCAAAGCGAGCGCCAGCAACCTTGGCGGCGCGCTCTTTGTCGAGCCAGCCTTTTGCCTCGGCAATTTCGTAGTGATTTTTCGGCGCAAAATCAAAGGTTGGAATGTCGCCGACGACCTTGACTTCCACATTCTCGTCCTCGCTGAGACCAACTGGCACGTCGGCGTGCGGCATATTGGGGACTTGTTTGAGTAGCGCCATGTAGCGCTCTTCGACCTCGCCCAGCCGAGCCTCGAGCCCGCTCAGCTTGACCTTGATCGCCTTGCCTTGCTCGATCAGACCCGGCTCGGGCTTGCCGCCCTTCATCTGCGCAGCAATCTCATTACGCTGCTGGCGCAACTCATCAACCTGCCGCTGCGCCTCACGACGCTCGTCGTCTAATTGCAACAATGTCGCAATAGACACGTCACACCCCTTGTGTTTCGCCGCAGTCTGCACTGCCTCGGCGTTATCTCGAATAAAGCGAATATCTAACATGGTATCATTGTAGCAGATATACGATAATTTATCTCGCTAACTTCACTAGTTTGAAAGCTTGGTAATTGTCAGGCTTGCATCGCTGAGCTGCACGCTCTGGAGGTCTGATACGACGATCAACTTTAGTTTGGTGCCAGCCGTGGCCCGCATCATCCGTGAATATGGCAGCGTCGAACGACGGACACCAGCTTGGTTAGATGACCACGTGCCCTCTGGACGATCACCGTTCACATCATTAACAATTTGGTAAATATTACGCACTGGCGAGTTGTCAACGGTACGAATACTGGAACGGATGAAATATACACCGTCACTTGGAATGGTATACGTGTGATTCACTGGATCCCAGGTGCCACCGCCGGTATTCGTGGTGATCGTTGTCATCGGAATGGCTGTATAAGTGTCAGCATTAACATTCACCGCCGTGATGTTACCATTACCGACACCGATCGAGCCAGCAAACATCGTTTCTTGCGGCAAACTTCTCCACGCAACATCACAATCTGCTGCTGATTTTTTCATCAATACCTGACCAATTGACCCACCGGCTGGAATGTTTGATCCGGTAAACGTCAGCCCAATATTTGGCGTACCATTGCCCGTAACGTTGAGCTTGGTCGAACATGGCTGAGTACTATTTGTCACATTGACTGTTGCATTTGCACCAGCTTCACCCTTTTCACCTTTATCACCTTTTTGTCCTTGGGGACCAGCGTCGCCCTTCGGACCTTTAGCTCCAGGTGCACCGGCATCTCCCTTGGCCCCTTGTGGGCCGGCAGGGCCAGTTTCACCCTTAGCCCCTGGCTCGCCTTTGTCACCCTTAGCACCCTGAAGACCCTGTGGCCCCGCTGGACCAGTGTCACCTTTATCCCCCTTAACACCTGGTATACCCTGGGGGCCGGGCAGGCCCTGAGGACCTACTGGGCCGGTGTCGCCCTTGTCGCCTTTTTGACCTTGAGCGCCTGTCGCTCCAGTATCACCTTTAGCGCCTTTGAGTCCTTGCGGGCCGGCGGGACCGACTGGACCGGTATCACCTTTGGCTCCCTGAGGACCTGCAGGACCTTGTGGGCCATCATTACCTTTTTCACCTTTCTCACCTTTTTGGCCTTGGGGACCAGCTGGGCCTTGCGGGCCGGCAGGGCCAGTTTCACCCTTTTGGCCTTGGGCACCGGCAGGCCCCTGAGCACCTTGTGCGCCCTGGGCACCCGTTGCACCCTGTGGACCGGTATCACCTTTGTCACCCTTCGGGCCCTTTAGATCAGACAATGCGATGAGGTTATGCCAAGTGGCATCGCCTCTGTAGCGCCACTGTATATATAGTGCAGTTTTCTGTAGCTCAATCTCTCGTCCATCATTACCGGCATCGCCCTTTTGGCCTTGGGCGCCCGTCGCTCCAGTATCACCTTTAGCACCCTGTTGGCCGGCATCGCCCTTCTCGCCCTTATCACCCTTAGCGCCGGCGTCTCCTTTATCTCCCTTGGCGCCAGTATCACCTTTGTCGCCCTTATCACCTTTTTGACCCTGTTGGCCAGTGTCACCTTTGTCGCCTTTGGGACCCTGTGGGCCAGCCGGACCGACGACACCGTTGGCATCACCCTTCTCACCCTTGTCACCCTTTTGGCCCCGTGGACCAGCTGGACCCTGAGCACCGGTCGCGCCGGTGTCACCTTTTGGCCCGGTCGCACCGTTTTTACCATTCGCCCCATCACGGCCATTGGCTCCACGCTGCCCTGTGTTCACACCGTTTTTACCGTCTTTACCAGCAGCTCCGGCCTCACCAGTGTCACCCTTGTCGCCTTTCTCGCCCTTGTCACCTTTTTCACCCCGCAACTCAGAAAGAGAGACGATATCTTGCCAATCACCATCCATAAACTGCCACTGCACCTTGCCATTGCTTTGGCGCAGGCTAATCTAATCTGGACGAACCCCCTTGTAAAAGCGATTGCCGCCGCCCCATGGCCACCACCACAGCAGTAGAATGATTAGTATCGTGACGATAAACAAACATATTACCAGTTTACGACTCGCATATGTCTTGTCTGAGCGCTCGTTCATATTGTATTATATCCCCTATTTGATCTTGCTATACGCCTATTTACCGTGATTATAGCATGAGCACATTCTAAAAGCCATAATTTTTATCAAAAATCGCGGGTAATTACGACAGGTCAGCCACAATTAAGTAGTACGGGCCAGTCACTCCCTCGCCATCAACCAACACTTCGCCTTGCTCAGGCTTATCCCCAGTCCCGAGATGGTGTGCATCAGCGTCGACTTGCCCGAACCAGATTTGCCTAAAATCGCTACACTCGCCCCAGTGACCATACGCTTTTAACGACGAACTAAACCGCACTGATCGCGCCGCTCATCAGCAAAACAATGATCAGACCGCCCAGCCCGACTCGATACCAAATAAATAACGAGAAGTCATTCCGCGCCACAAACTTGAGTAGCCATGATATCGCAATGTAGCCGACCACAAACGACACGATGGTCGCAAGTCCCGTCGCTGCCCAGCCAACGCCGCCAGCAATGTGCTTTGAGGCAGTCAGCATCTCCAGCAGCCCCGCCGCCACCAGCGCCGGGATACCGAGGAAAAAGCTCAACTTCGTCACCGTCACTCGGTCAAATCCCCGCAGCAGCCCCACCGAGATCGTTGCTCCCGACCGGCTAATACCCGGTATCAAGGCCAGGCACTGCCCCACGCCAATCGCCAGCGTATCTCGCCACGTTGTTTGTTGCTCACTGCGATGATTGGTTTTTTCTGAACGCTTATCAGCCCACCACATCACCAGGCTCCAGCCGATCAGCGCCACCGCCACAAACCACAAACTACGCAGTACCGTCTCGACCTGATCCTTAAAAAGCAGTCCAATCACTGCGATCGGCACCGAACCAATGATAATCGCCCAGCCATACACATAATCAAACTGTCGCCGCGCCCGCTTCCACCACAGCCCGCGCCACCACGCGCTTAGCACCCGCCAAATATCGCTCCAAAAATAGATGATAGCTGCCAAGATCGCGCCGATCTGAATTACTGCCGTGAACGCCGTCAGACTCGGATCGTCAATTCTCATCCCCATCAATTTCTCGACGATCGTCAAATGTCCCGTCGAAGAAACCGGCAGAAATTCCGTCACGCCTTCAATGATGCCGAGGATGATCGCCTGCCACCACGCCACTACTTAATAGCTCCTTCTCATCCCTTCAGTGTAGCAGCTCAGTAAGCATTCGCCAACCTCCGCGTTCACTATGCGTTGCTTGATTGTGGTGCGGGCGATGGCGACAGCGGCCCAGACACGTGCAATCGCACAAACCCGAAGCAGTTGACATCAAGCTCTGGCGAAAAGCCAAACCACGTTGTACGACAGCGACTACGCTGGTTTTCAACTCTGAGCACGAGCTTATCACCGTCACGCACCGCCGACACTTTTGGCTGCTGGCGCTTGCCCTTGAGGTCTATATAGCGCAGTTCAACCTTGATATCACCTCGGGTCGTATCCCCAAAATGTAACGACGCATTCTCACCCTCGACGTGGATATATTTCACGCCCTTCATATCACTTGGCAATTCAACCGGCACGACTTTTGTCAAGCGCTCCTCGTCACGTGCTAGCTCATTCGCCATACCTACACCAAACAGCGTCATTCCCGAAACCGATAGTGCTCCCACAACTAGCGCCACCACCGTCATAACCACCGATAGCCGCTTTAATGTCCACGTGAAAGCGCTGTGGCTCAATATCGCGCCCAGCCATACCGCCGCCACGCCACCAACGAGTAAGGATGCCCACAGACCCCACGCCCACGGCTGTGCATAGAATCCATCAAGCAAACCAATCACCGCGATGCCACTGACCGCCCCCACGATCAGCGCCACCAACAGCCCCAGCGTTACCATGAGAATACCAACACCAAGAATAAATCGAAATACTTTTGCTGCCGTATGACCCGTGTTACTATTCCGCCCTACGGATGGCTCATTCCGACTGGCCTGACGCTTCAGCGAATCAAACGTTACCGCCTTGCCACGCATCTGGAGCTTATCAGAGGCAGTCCGCGCCTCTGGAACTGACAGCCACATCACAATATAAATCAGTACCGCTGCACCAAAGGTAATAAATGGCGAAAAAATGAACAATAATCGTATCCACAAAGGATTGGTTCCCCAATAGGCAGCAATGCCCGCACACACGCCACCAATCAGCGCATGCTCCGTATCACGCATCAGCCGTCGCTCCGAACGCTCTGAACGCTCGGGCTCGTCATCGGTCTCCACCGCCTCGTCATCATCCGAAAAATCGCGCGGTTCGCCCATTTGTTTCTGCACGGCCAGGACGTCGTCATGACTGATCACGCCGTCCTTCGACACGCCGCGCTCCGCCAAAAGCTCCACCATTCGCGCTTCGATTTCTCGCATAGCTTCTGGCTCGGCATGCATGTTTTTCTGGATTAAATTCAGATACTTTTCCAATGATTTTTTGGCATCAACTTCCACGCTGAACGGCGTTTTTGCCAAATGGATTCTGGTTATTTCTTTCATCGCTTTGCTCCTTTCTCAAGATCTTTTAGCGAGGTATTCAACATTTTGATACGATTTTTCAATTCATCGACCAGCTGCGCGCCCACGTCAGTGAGTGAATAATATTTGCGCGGCGGACCCTGCTCGCTCTCTTGCCATTCGTGCTTGAGATAGCCATATTTCTGCAAGCGGCTCAGCAGCGGATAAATTGTCCCCTCAACCACCATCAGCTCCGACTCGCTCAATTGCTTCACGATGTCGCCGGTATATTGCGGTTGTTTGGCGCACACCAGCAGCACACAGTAGACCAAAAAGCCTTTGCGCAGCTGAATCGCTAAGCTTTCCGCGTAAGCACTAGCGTCCATGTTTTATCCCTCCTGGTACAGTTGATTTCTCGACGCGACCGTCTTTGATGATGATTTGATGATCGCATTTTTTCGCCAAATCAGCGTCGTGTGTCACCACAATCAGCGTCACACCTTTTTGCTTATTATAATCAAACAACAATTCTTCCACTTTGGCGCCCGTTTCGCTGTCCAAGTTGCCGGTCGGCTCGTCAGCAAAGATAATTTGCGGATCGCCGACAATCGCCCGGGCAATCGCCAAACGCTGTTTTTGTCCGCCCGATAAATCCTTAGCACGGTTCTTGCGCTTATCATACAAGTCCACCGCCTTGAGCGCCGCGTTGATTTTATGTGCTCGTTTCTTCCGCGGCACCCGCGCAATTTCCAGCGGCAGACTAACATTGTCAATCACACTCTCATTGCCCTGTACGAAGAAACTCTGGAAGATAAAGCCAATTTTTTTAGCACGAAACTCATCGACATACTTTGACTTCAACTGCAAAATATCTTGCCCGTCAATGATAACTTGGCCTTTTTGCGGCTTATCCAATCCTGAAATGGCGTGCATCAGCGTCGATTTTCCTGAGCCAGATTTACCTAAAATGGCTACACTAGCTCCTGTTGGGATGTGCAAACTAACATTTTTCAGCGCCATAAATTGATTCTTCTTTTTGCCGTAAACTTTTGTTACATTTTTTAGTTCAATCATGATAATTCTCCTATTCCGTCCTTAATGCTTCAATTGGGTCTAGCTTTGTTGCTTTGCGGCTCGGCAGCCAGCCAGAAATTACCGCCATCACTACTAGTCCAAAGACCAACAGTCCAATTTGCAACGGATTGATGACCAGTAGGTTCGTCCCGGCACCTAATTTTAAGACACTGGTAATCACTGGATTCAGCAGCGTCACCAAACTCGCCAGCCCAACACCAATCAAGCCGCCCAGCAAACCAACCCACGCTGCCTCGTAGCGGAATAACTTGCCAATATCGCGGCCACGCATCCCCAGCGCTTTCATCAAGCCAATTTGACTAGTTCGCTCCAGCACCGAAATGTACATGGTGTTAATAATCCCGAATACACTGGCCAGCAATGCCAATCCACCAAATGACGCCAGTGCCGCTTGAGCCACATTGACCATTGTCAGCAATGTTTTTCGAATATCCTGAATCGAATACGCGCTGTAATCTTTATTGATTTCGTCTTTAGCAACATCAATATTCTTCTCGTCATCCACCAAAGCAATCGCCGTTGAATACTGATGCGGCTGACTCTTATTATGGCTGAATTCGTAAATAGCTTTAGCATCAGCTGTCGAAATTCTTAGCATTGGTTCATAAAACAAAATGGTGTCTGATTTTTTGTCCACCGCCGCGATCTTGAATGATACCTCTTTGGCGACATTGCCGCCCCGCGCTGCGCTACGCACACCCAAGGTTATTGTCTGTCCAATCGCTGACTGCGCATCCTTAAAGCCTAACTGCTTCACATAATCATTCGGGATAATAATCTCGCCCGGCTTTGGCATAAAATCCTCCAGAGTTCCTGCTGCCAATTCCGCCCGAGTCCTATCCATTTTAACACCCACCGTCAGTGCAAATTTTTTATCACTCGCTGAACTCTTAGCATACGCCACACCATCAGTCGAATACGCCGGTGTTACCGTTTTTACGTGCGGTGTTCGTCGGATCTTCTCCAAATCCTTGTCATTGAGCAAATATTTGCTACGCGCCGCCGATGCTTTATTCTTGTCAGCCTCTTCTGCCGAACTGCCATACTCTGGCAATTGATCCTTCTTTTCGGCTTCAATTTTTTTACCAACCATAATCACTTTCTTGTCGCCAGCCGCATCGACTATGCTATTGGTATACAAACGGCCACCCTCGCCAGCCATCAGCGCCAGCCCAATCGTAAACGCCCCGACGGAAATTGCCAATGATGTCAAAATCGTCCGACCTTTCGACTGGCGAAGATTCCGCCCCGCCCGCTTAATGATATCGATTCTTCTCATGCCTTACTCCTTATAGTTTTATTGTACATAGTACTATGTTATACAAGGTACTGTTAAATGTCAAGCTATTTTGATTATTTTACAACCTGAATAGCAACCTACCCCTTAGAATTCTTCGATTTTTATTTTTATTTTACAGCAAGCCGAGAGATTACCTACCCTATTCCTCGTCGTATTCATCCTCAATTTCCTGGTCCAAAATCTCCTCAATCACGTCCTCCAACGTGATAATCCCTAGCTCAGTTTCATCATCCATCACCACAAACAAGTGATTGCGGGTTTGGATAAATCGGCTGAGCACCGTGTCCAGCCGCGACCGCGCGTCAATGTCATGAATCTTATCGCGGTACAATTGACTGATTGGCAGTGGTAGCTCGCGCCCCGCCACATCCTTGACATATAAAATCCCCGCCAGCCGCCCATCAGCCCGCACTGGGATCCGCGAATGTCCAGCGTGTTTGATCTGGGCCAGCAGCGTCGCGTCCAGCTCATCATCCAACTCCACGGTAAATACTTCACTCATCGGCGTTACCAAATCGCCAGCTGTCTTTTTACTAAATTGCAGCGCACCCGCGGCGATCCGGCTTTCATCGTAATCGACCGGACTATCCGACCGCTCAGCATGCTCGTGAATGATCTGCTCCAGCTCCTGATGTGAATACAGCTGCGGCGTTTCCTTGCCTAGCCAGCGGTTCAGTAGCTTGGACATCGGCCGGGCCAGCGGCCAAAATACCACATAAATCACGTCCAGCAACCAAAAGAAATGCCGCACAAAACGGTAGCCACGTTGCGTAAAAATCGCTTGCGGCAAAATCTCACCAAACATAGTGATCAGCAGCGTGGCGATCAACCCGCCAATCACGCCGTTCGTCATATTACCCAGCAAAATCGACATCGCCGTATTGACGCCAACGTTACCCAGCAAGATGCAAAAGATCAGATAGTAGCCGTCCTTGCGGTAGCGGTATACTCGTGCAGCGATTACATCACCGTGCCGGGCCTTACGCCGCAGATCATCCGGCCGCGCCATCATTAATCCAATATTAAGACCTGAAAACGACCCCGACAGCACCAGCAACACTACCGCCATCGCCAATAATAAAACATCAGACACGGTTACCAGCCGCCGCCTCCGCCTCCGCCGCCTCCGCCGCCAACGAAGCCGCCGCCAGTTGAGCCGCCAGAGGTCGAAGAGTAATCACTGGCGCTGCTAGCCACGCTCGACAGACTGTTCATTCCAGCCGCAAATGCCGCCGCATTAAACGCACCCTGACCACTGTACCAATCCGGTTGCTCGCCGACCTGCTCATAGTACTTGCCCAGCTGCGCACTCCACTCTTTTTCCTGACCAAACAATACCGCGTACGGCAGTACCCGCTCGTACAACTTCACTAATTGTTTCTCATCAGCCGCATCAACCTTTACTTTTTCCGCGCCCTCAGGACTCTGCAGCATCTGCAAACGCTCGACCTCAGCCACGCCAATGTACCTCTTCAGGCCCGCCAGATGCCGCCTGAGCGCCAGACCCTTGTCGGTCAGCACCTTACCAAACGACAGATAAAACACCATCCCCGCCAGCACCAAGAGCACCGGCGACAGCAATAGCACCGCAAAAATACTGATAATTATCGCATACCGTCGAAATCGTCGGGTATGTTGCGGCTCGCGCGCTTGCAAACCATAGTCGTCAATGAGCCGCCCCTTCATTTGCTTTGCACTGTAGCGTATTCGCGCCGCATATGGCACATTGTTACGCAGCGTTTTTAGATTTAACCGCTTACCAACTCTCGGCAAGGAGCCAAATATATTCCTCAGCATTTCTTGCTCCTCGGCCAGGAGTTTGCCCGGAGCTTGTATCACTTTCACTTCGTACTCAGCTGTTCGCCATGTCGTACGCGGCTTCACCTCGATAACCTGAATGTAGTGGCGCACCGCTAGGTCTATCATTTGTGCCGCCATCACCGACCCCTTGACCATATGAAACGGCTGCACCAGCTTGGCCGACGTCGTCACGCTCGTACCTCGCGGTGGCAAATACTCCGGCGGAATTGGCTCCAGTTCTTTACGGCGACCAATCGACCGATAATAAGCCACGATGATCACCCCCACCAATATCAGCGCCACCGCCAGCAACACCAATTGTAATTTCGCCCACCAATCAATCAGCTGTTCCATGAATGACATCTGATACGCCGCAAACGTCCCCGGCGCAAATCCGACCGCGATCGTCACGCCCGCCTGATTTGGCAGTGCGCGGGCTGTCGCCGTCAACGTATCGCCCTGTTCACGTACCTCGCAGCGCTGGCTGCTGCCGAATCGACCCTGATAACACTGGAGATTCGTTCGTTTAGCGGCCACCAGCTCGGGACTCAGCTTGAGCGTCACCGATGCTGACTGAATTGGCACCTGCCAAGCAGTGCCGATCGCATCCCAATAAAACTCCTGTTTACCCGTATCGTGATATAATTTCGTCACGTCCCGCTGCGTATAGGTAATGACATAGGTCTTTTTGCCCTTGACGTAGGTGTCTTTGTTGCCAATTCTCAGCTCATCATTATGCCACCTATACTCCAGCGGCGCACCCCGCTCATCCGTCACTGACTCCAGCGTAAAGTGAGTCGGATGCTTATCATACTGCTTGACGAACACCGGTGCAATACCATGGTTCTGCCGCGGCGGAAAATTCGCAGTAATGGTCAATTTTGTACGCAGTGTCGAACGCTGTTCGCTATCGCGCCCCAGCTCCATATCGACAGTATAATTACTAATCGTAAAATTATTTGCCGCCTGTGCCGTTGACCCGAACCCAACCAACAGCACCATCACCGCGACTATCCCAAAGAAAAACCGCTTCATATGTTAATTATATCACTTATTTACCGATGCGCTTTTAATAATATTTATCGCCAATGGTCTTGCAAAAATGAAACATTTATTGGATAATGGAGAACGATGTTCAAAAATGGTATGGATACACTGCTAACAAGAGATAAAACCCCGACGCCGTCCTCATGGGAAATAAGCTTGCCCGATCGCTGTGACGATCCAGATCAAGCAAACAAACTCTACCATGACGCTCGTTCATGGGTGGCAGAACTAAGGGGTAGAACGGAGCCCCCAGCCTATCCACTCCGTACCCTAATGGATGTGGTCAATGCGGCTGATTTACTCCGTGAAAAATATCCAGAGGAAGCATACGCTCTCGAGGGTGCGCTCAAGGAATTGGAGCGTAAACCTGGTGGGCTTTCTAAAGAAATGCAAAAGCGTCTCGGCCGAGTAACTCTAGCAATATATAACTTTTATCATCCAAAAACTGACGCTACACCAGCAAAAACGATCATGGAGCAGTTTAACCAGCAGAACTTACCAGTGCAAGATGATATCATACTCCAAGGGTTATCTGAAAGTGAGTCTCAACGACTGCTGCTGAAAAAAGTACGGAAACAAGCACGTCAAGCTGTACAGAAGAAATTAGAAAAAACGACGAGGCAGCGCATATTTAGAAAGCAACATACGCTGTCACGCATACTATATCGCATCTTTCGTAACGTATTTTAAGCAACAAACTGTCGCAAATATCACCTCAAGGTCCTACCGCAGCGCCACGACCGTATACGCCAACTCACCCTTTGGCGTACTGATCGTTACCGTATCACCAACCGCCCTGCCCATCAACGCCTGGCCAATCGGCGACTCATTTGAGACTTTCCCTTCTAGTGGATCCGCCTCGACCGGCCCAACGACGGTATAAACCACTGTCTTACCGTTCGCCTCCAGCTCCACTGTACTACCCAGCACCACTGTCGAACTACTACCAGCCTGAATGATACTCGCATTCTGCAAAATTGTTTCGATCTCGGTGATGCGCGTTTCTAGCAGCCCTTGGGCTTCACGCGCTGCGTCGTACTCTGCATTTTCGCTCAAATCGCCAAAATCCCGCGCCGCCGCGATTTTATCAGCGATCTCGCCGCGCCGACTCTTTAGCTCCTCTAGCTCTCGTTCTAGCTCACGCTGGCCACTCTCGGTAATCTGATATACCTTATTCATGTTACTCTCCTCACTCCATATATAGCGTCTACAAAAACAAAAAGTGCTATATATAGCGCTTATTTATATGGTTATTTAAGTCTCTACGAGTATAGCAATCACCCCAAACCATGTCAATACATGACGGAGCCCCTGGTGCAATCTGGCCTCCGTCGCACATATCAGACAATGTGATCACCCGCGCTCCAAACAAAACCTAAGCAGCTGCTGATAATCCAACTTCTTTGTCTCACCAGTTGCCCGCTCGGTCAGTTCAAATAACCCATCGCTATCAATCGCTCGCTCGCCAATCGTAATCCGCCATGGCAGACCCATCAACTCCGCATCGGCGAACTTGACGCCTGGCCGCTCGGCCCGATCGTCCAGCAACACTGCCACGTTCTTTTCCGCCAGCTCGGTATATAATGTACTCGCTAGCTCCTGACCCTTATCACCAATCGCCACCACATGAACCTTGAACGGTGCGATATTCTCCGGCCAGACCAACCCCTTATCATCCGACATTTTCTCGGCAATCACACCCATCACCCGCGTGATACCAATGCCGTAGCTTGCAAGGTAAATCGGATGCTGCTTGCCATCTTCACCGGTGTACATGATACCCATCTGCTCAGCTTTTTCGGTACCAAATTTAAATATATTGCCCACCTCCGCGCTGACAACTGGTAGTAGATCATCTCTACTGATACCCAATTCCTTAGTAGCATCATCCAACACTTCTTCGTTGACGGCTACCGTCTGGTCAGCATTGACGTACAGTGTATCCTCACCCGCTTCGCATATCGTCTGGAACTCGTGACTAAACTTAGTAAACGCCCCGCCGCCAGCAAACGTCACAAATGTACTATCACCAATGCCAAACCGCGCATAACAGCGCTTATACGCCTCGATAACCCGCTCATAATACTGATCCATGTCCTGCTGTGTGGCGTGCAGGCTGTACATGTCCTTCATGACAAATTCACGGCCACGCATAATACCACTCTTTGATCGGAGTTCATTGCGCAGCTTGGTCTGAAACTGATACACGCTGACCGGTAGATCCTTATAGCTTTTGACATATTGCTGCATCATTTCCATAATCGCTTCTTCGTGACTCCAGGCCAACCCCAGCTCAGTATCGTCTTGCAAGCGAGTTTTAAACCACACATCGACCACCTCATCACTCCAGCGACCAGTTGCCTCCCAGGTCTCGCGGCGCTGCAAATTCGTCATGATCAACTCTTGGCCACCAATCGCATTCATCTCCTCACGGACAATTTGTTTGATGTTTTCCACTACACGCAGCCCTAGTGGCGTGTACGCATACACGCCCGCCATCACCTTATACACAAATCCCGCCCGGATGAGGAGCTGGGCATTTTTCGACACTTCGTCAGCCGGTGCGGTCTTGGCCGTCTTGGTAAATAGTTGACTCATTCGCATTTTATATTCCTCCAATGAACGGCAGCAGCGCCGACTTTAGTTGCTCTAAAAGGTTTGGATTAACGTACAGCGCATAAAAGGCAATGCTGTTTTTCGCGATATGCATTAAAACTGGCACCCAGATCGCACCGGTATACTCCCGCGCTAGGCTCATCACGATACTCAGCACAAAGGTATCTGCCGCGACCGCCCACTGCAATGACCCGCTATCTCCCCACAAATGCGCCGCCCCAAACGTCAGGCTGGTGATCAAAACCGCCATCCAAACTGGTGCCGTCCGACGCAATTTACCATACAAATAACCGCGAAATAGTAGCTCCTCCGCCACTGGCGCCAATACTGCTATCGTCATAAATGCCGCGACATACTGCCACTGGGTACCGAGCATTGACTGCGAGAATGGCAGTGCTTGTGGCTGGTGAATATCAATTGCTATCAGTTTAGTCACCACTGTTAAAAACACCGCTGAACAAATCGTGTATACAATAAAGGCTGCCGGTGTAATCACCACGTCCCACCACGACGGCCAATCGGTCACTCCCATTTCTTTCAGCGTCGTCCGGCGGCGACGGACATAAAACGGTAGGCCCACCACCAAGGTCACCGCCAGTACATACACAACGACCGAGCCCGTCGCGTTCAGCAGCACCTCATTCACCGAACCAAGCGGCACGCCGACCCGATGCAATACCCACACTAGGCCAAGCACAATTAACTGCGCCATCCAAAACGCCGCATACGTCCACACTGGCAGCACGATGAGCAGCCACCAATTATTTTTATTCAACCGCCCCTTTGTCGACTGGGTTTTTTCACTTCTCGCCCGTTTTCTCATATTTTATCCCCTTAATACCTTCGCAATATCACTCCATGTCACTAAAACCGTCAGCGCCATTAGCACCAGAAAGCCGATGCCCTGAATCGTTTCCTCGCGCTCTTTGGTCAATTTTTTCTTGAATAATTTAAAGCCCGCCATCGTGAACCACCGCCCGCCGTCCAGCGCCGGAATTGGCAGCACATTCATCACCGCTAGTGTCAACGAAATGATCGCCGCCAGCAGTAAAATCTGCGTCACACCAGAACTCAGCACTGACGGAAACAGCACACCCAAGATGCCGACCGGCCCGGCCACACTTTCGCCAACCGCCGCTAGATCAGCCTTGGCCGCCTGGCGAGATTCTGGCGAACCAAATAACTGCCCAATCGTCCCGTTGATCGTTTTTACAAGGATCGAGCCAACGCCCGCCACCGTCTCATACGTCAATTGCCCCGTAGTCACCACTGCTGCGATTGGCGCCGACCACGTACTGTGAATCGTCTGCGTCTGTTGCGGGCCGACGCCGAGATAGCCGCCATTTTTTGCTTGCTCGGCAGTTTGTAGCTGAACCCGCTTGGTGAGCACCTGACCGCCGCGCACCAGCTCAATCGTCACCTCGCGGCCAGCCTGCGCTTTCGTGGCCGCCGACAGCTCCGCCGGTGTTGCCACACTATGATCGCCAATCTTTCGCACTTCATCGCCACGCTGGAGGCCAACCTTTTCTGCCGGCGAGCCTGGTGTCACTCGCGCCACCGTCAGTGCTGAACGCTCCACCCGTGAATCAAACGGCAGCACCGCTTGCTGTGGTAAAATTTTTGGCATCCCCACCAGCGCCAATATCATGAACAACACGACGGCCGTCAGCCAATTCATCATCACGCCAGCTAGCAAAATTTTGGTCTTTACCCAAAAGGTAGCGCCACCATACGTCCCCGCACCTTCGGCCGAATCGTATTCGCCCTTCAGTTTGACGAACCCGCCGAGCGGCAGCCAGTTTAGACTAAACACCACATTCTTGCCGAGAAAGCTCGTTTTAGGCCGCCATTTTTTTGCAGCCGGTGGAAAGCCGATACCGAATTCCTCAACCACCACACCATTACGCCGCGCCACGATCGCGTGGCCCAATTCATGCACCACCACCAATAAAACTAGTATGATCAGCCCAACCAAAATTCCAATGAACACCATTATTACCCTCCAAAGCGCCGATTACGTTTTTTGTACTCCTCCAGAATGAACTCCACATCTTTTATCGTCATGTCCGGCCAGTTTTTCTCGATGAACATTAGCTCACTGTATGCCGCCCGCCACAGCATGAAATTACTCAATCGCTGTTCGCCGCTTGTTCGTACGATGAGGTCACACGGCGGTACTTCTGGCGCATATAGGTTCTGAGCGATCAGTTCTGGCGTCACGGCTTCGGCCGCCACGCCCGACTGAACAATTTTTTTAACCGCGTCGGCAATTTCCAAATGTCCACCGTAATTAAGGCACAAAAGCAGCTCACCGCCCGTCAAATTCCGCGTTCGCTCCTCGGCTCGCTCAATCGCTTTTCGCAAGGTCTCTGACAGCCCATCGCGCGAACCAATCACCCGCATCCGCACATTATGCTCCAAAAATATTGGCACGTCCGACTCCAGTACCTTGAGCAGCAGGCCCATCAAATGCCCAACCTCCTCCTCAGAACGCTTCCAATTTTCTGTACTGAACACATACGCGCTGGCATACTTCACGCCACGGCGCAACGTCTCCAGTAGCACATCCTTTAGGCTATTGTACCCTGCTAAATGCCCCTCATAGGCAGGTAGTCCGTGCTGCTTCGCCCAGCGACGATTGCCATCAACGATAAATCCTATGTGTTGTGGTAATTCTGCTTTCTCACTCATGTTTCTCCCCCCACTCATCAATCAACCTCACATCCTGCATATCCTTCTCGCGCCCGCGCCAGTTTTTCCAGCGCCGCAGAAAATCTAAACTGACAAACTTCACACCGTCATATTCCACCGCGTAGTCCAGTAGCTCATCGTACTCAACCACTCGCCCATCAATCTCCCAGCCATCCCAGATCTCGACCGATCCATCATGCTTCACCAAATACTGGCGTTGATTTTTATCAAGCTTTTCGACCCAGCCATCGCTACGAGCGATTTCTTCTAACGCCTCTCGATTAGTCGCCACGTCAATATCGGCAGACTGGCGGATTCCTAATTGATCCAAAATACCGCTGCCAATGATAATAATCTGATCCAGCGGCAGTCCTAACTCTTTCACGCGCTCAGCAAATGTCTGACTCATCAAACCGTCAACACATCCTTTTCTTTTGCCTTAAACGCGTCGTCAATTTGTGCTTGCATCGCGCCCATCAGTGTGTCGATTTCTTTCTCAACTCGCTTGAGATCGTCCTCGCCGAGCTCCTTGGCGTCTTTCATGCGCTTGGCATCCTTCAGGGCATCCTGGCGAATCGTCCGCATAGCGATCCGCGCTTCTTCGACCTTTTCACTGACTTGCTTGACTAATTGCTTGCGGCGCTCCTCAGTCAGCGCTGGCACTGGCACGCGCACCACCCGTCCATCATCGGACGGATTAAAGCCCAAGCTCTGATTATCGCGAATCGCTGCCGAAATTGCCGTAATATTGCTCGGATCAAACGGCGTCACCAGCAGCATCTGCGCCTCCGGTGCCGTCACATTTGCCACCTGGTTGAGCGGCATCCGCGCCCCGTACGCCTCTACCATCACGCCATCCAGCATCCCGGCATGCGCCCGGCCCGTCCGCACCTTTTTTAGCTCGTCCTGAAAATGACTAAACGCCTGCGCCATTTTATCCTCATATGGTTGTGTGTCAAACATATTTCCTCCCATTATCTATCATCCATTATAGCAGACTGATGGTAGGGTTGTCTGCTTGACTTATCCAAATATTCATGCTAAAATCGAAGCGTTAACGTATAACTAAACAGAAACTTAGAAGATGGCCTACGATATTGAACGACTAGACTGGATTGGAAAAGACGGAGAGAGGACAAAGAGAAGACCAACTCCGCTTAACCCTGAGGAAATTGCAAAACGCAACGGTGACTATGATACAGACCTTTACGGTAATCTCCCGGATGGTATTAACGAACCTACTGGCGACGTGGAGACACCAGGTGACCAAGACGAAAGTCGTGAGTTCTTCGGTGAGGCTACCGCGATCGCCGCTGAAAACAACAACACTCTTGATGCCGACAAGGAACACCCCAATGGCTTTAAGACCGTAAAAGTTGAATACGGGGGACAGGAATTCACCATCCGCCGTGCAGAAGACTGGTATATGGAGGAGCACCCCGAAACACCACGAGTAGCCATTGAATTTCCGCCAATGCCTATTGATTACTTGGGCGTCACTGGCACTCACCATGTCAAGCTCATCGAGAGCGCACCCGACACGTGGGAATGTGTCATCGAAAACGATATTACTAGTGGTAACGAGCAAGACCTACCGCCCGAATATAGAAATATGCAACGTCCCCTTTCGCTGCATGAAACCCAAATCAAACATAGCATTCTCTCTCATCCAGGACTCATTGATCCAGAAGACCAAAAAAATCTCCGACGGGTAGCCGATCCTTATGCGGAACTAACCTCGCCAGAAGAAGCCGCGTGATATAATTATCATCAGTGATAACACAAATTAAGCTATATCATTTTCGCTCCTACGGCCTCTATGAGACAACGCTCGCACCGGGCGGAACCGTCATCATTGGACCAAACGGCACCGGCAAGACAAACTTGCTCGAAGCGATATACGTTGCCCTCCGCGGCAGTAGCTTTCGTGGTAGCCTCGCTGACTGTATGCAGCACGGCCAAACACAAACCATCATCCATCTCGAAACTAATGACACCCCCCGACGTCTCCAGCTGCTCCGCACAGCCGACGGCACGATAAATAAAGAGTTCACGATTAACGATAGTCGCAGCAAGCTCCTCCCCCGCAAACATCGCCTGCCGGTCGTTCTGTTTGAGCCGAGCGAGCTACGGCTCATTTCCTCCTCGCCATCGCGGCGGCGGGATTTTCTGGACGGTATATTATCTCGGCTGGATGCTCAATACGAAGCCACTCTCCGTGCCTTTCACCGAACCTTGCTCCAGCGCAATGAACTACTCAAACACCCCCACGAGACGACTCAAAACTGGCGCGATCATCTCTTTGCTTGGGATATTAAATTTGTCCAGTTAGCAGCTCATATCGCCCAAGCTCGCGCTGAATTCTTGGCTAAGCACGAGGCGGCGCTGAGTAGTTTATATGCAGCGCTGGCGGGACGCAAGACAGCTTTTGCAGCTGCTTATCAAGCCAGTGCTTCACTTGATCAATACGAACAAGCGCTTCTCGACCGTCTGCAGCGCGCCCGCGACTATGAGATCGCTACAGGCCATACTTCGGCCGGCCCACACCGCGAAGATTTTGCGATTTTCCTCCATAATCAACCAGCCATCAAAGTCGCCTCGCGCGGCGAAATGCGCACCATTATGCTGGCTTTCAAGCTGCTCGAGCTGGAACTGCAAACAAAAGCTAGCCAATCGCGGCCGCTCATCCTCCTGGATGATGTGTTTTCTGAACTAGATGCCACTCGCGAGAAACTCCTCCAAGAAACCATCCAACATCATCAATTCGTAGTCACCACCACCGACGCCCGCCACCAGAGGGATGATTGCCTGATAATCTCCACGCGCTAAAATCCCGCCATTTTGGCGGGATTTATCATGCTAAGTCAAGCGTGACGATATTATTCACTCACTGTCGGCTTCAGATTTTGGTTGTTGAATTGCGTCAATATCATCGACAACTTCGCCAAGCACAATCATAGTATTATCTTCAACTATCTGCTCGTAATCCGGTACTCGTGTACGCAGCCACTCACTAATCTGATCACCCGGCGCACCACTATCCTGCATTGTGATTAATTCTTCCAGCTGTTCACCTGTTAGAGATTCCACGGCCTCCTCACCAATTCGCTCATTAATCGTATCTTGCACGTGAGCGGCTAGCTCTTGCAATTGCTGTTCTGGCAGATTAATACCCATCTCTCGTAGCTGATCGACCGTGATCAATGCCTCATCAAGATTAACCTGTGATGTATTGTCGTTATTCATAAACTATCCTTTTTTATTTTATATTTTATTAGTTATCTCAACTGTCGTATCAATTTCCTCGACAAGTAGCCTACTATTTATCTCGTTAGAATTAGACCCTATCACCTACATTAGGACTCGAGTTTTGCATTTCCTGTTTGAACGCTACATGGCCTGCAACTGCCGCCCTACCAACCCGTCGACTAAACTCACCCATTACCGTGAGCGTTTCTTTTGTCTTACGTCCCATAAGAGCAAACGGACGTGATAGATAGCTACCGATGTCCCGTAGTCGCTGCGCTGCGGTAGTACGCATCTCACCGATTCGCTCGGTCGCACGACCAGCCACCTCATCTAATCGATCAGCGGCAGCACTAACCCGTTCACCAACAGACTCAAAACCATCATCAACCGCTCCCTTCACGGCGGCCCACTTTTCCCGGCGCGCCGCGCGGCGTGCCGCCTGCCTTTCTTTGGCAGCCGTTATGCGCTCACCTCGCTGCTCATTTATCTCACGAATCTTATCAAGAGCCTCTTGGCGCTGACTCTCAAGACCTTGCCGTTTCATCTCAAGTTCTTGCAAGCTAAGCTTGAGCATCTCGACTTGACCGCTGGCGACTCGCCATGCACTTTCTGCTATGCTTTCTGCTAACGCCAGTTGTTTATTTTCGAGAGAACCAACTGGGTGTCTACTGCTCTCGTACGCCTCACGCGCCGCCGTGAGCCGTTCAAATGCGCTCGCCAGTTCGCCACTCGACATTGCTTCAATCTCTGCTTTCGTTTCAGCGATTTCTGTATCAGCACCCTTCTGCCTACCTTCTACGGCTACGATCTCTTCTCTGAGTCCAGCCCTTTTTCGCAAATCCTCAACCTCAGCATTTCTATCATTCCTGGCCGCCTCGCGGCGTTCGCCTGCCGCCTCTTTGCGCTTCTGAGCTCGCTCCTGACGCTCCTGCCTTTTTGTAGCCAACTCATTTTCACGGTTCTTGCGAACCTCCTCGCGTTGCTGGCGGCGTTCAGCACGACGCTCCTTAGCACTCTGAGCAGCCTGACCGATAGTCTCTTTTAGGTTATTCCCGGTCTCAGCTGCCTTATTGAATACTTCACTAATCTTTCTCTTTGCCGCTCCGCCATGATTTGATAGTTTTTCCCCTAAGCCTTTCAGACCACCAATAATTCGTTTTGCCAAAGACTCTCGACGACCACCTGGTGTTTGCTCAAACGGATCAGCCCACCCTTGAGTCTTGCTCTCCGATAATGTGGCAGCGCTCCAGCCGTCCATTGCTTCCATTGGTGTAGGTTCTCGAAAATCAGGACCAGGATTCTGGCCCTCACCAAGTCGCGCCTCTCCGGCAGTATTGAGCATACGACTAGCCTGCTCGCTCCACGTAGACGGAAGATTTCCGCCGTGCGTCGTCAACACGGTCCATTCCTGTTGCACATCCTCCCGTCTAGAGGCATCAGAGTCAACCCCCTTTTTCAGAGAAGGGCCCCATCCATCAGGCATGTGGCCAATGTGGGGTGTTTTTACGCTTGATTCAGGGCTAGGGCTCATTTTATGCATACAAACCTCATATTCTTCTATAGTTTTAATATCGCTGCATCTAATCCTACGCCGATACTATCACAGATAGAGCATATTGTCAACACATACAACACTAACACCCAACATAGGTAAACACTAGCACCAAACCCAGCCAGACAATAAACAGTACCTGAATAGGCTTAGAGTTACTCGCTCACACCCAGCTCGATTCGCCTAAACTGGCGCACCACGATGTTCTCGCCAAGTTTAGCGATTGCCTCCTTAATGTGCTGCTCAACTGTCTTAGAATCGTCCAAAATGTATGCCTGGCTCATCAACACCTGTTCAACAAAATGCTTTTTCAATTGACCATCGACAATTTTTTCGCGCATTTCTTCAGGCTTGCTTGCCAATGCCTCGCTGGCCATCAGTTCAGCCTTCACCCGCTCCATTTCCTCAGCCGAAATATCCGCCTCAGAAACATACTTCGGACTCATGGCTGCAATTTGCATAGCAATTTCGTGCGCCAACGTCTTGAAATCATCCAGCCGCGCCACGAAGTCGGTCTCGCAGTTCACTTCAACCACCACGCCAATTCGGCCCGAGTGCACATAGCCCTCAATCAAGCCTTCGCGTGCCTCGCGGTCGCCTTTTTTCTCAGCCTTGGTCAAGCCTTTTTTACGCATTGCCTCCAGCGCCTTGTCAAAATCGCCGTCAGTCTCGACCAGTGCCTTCTTTGCGTCAGTCAAGCCCACGCCAGTCAATTCGCGCAGCTTTTTAATGTCATCGACAGAAACTCCCATCCTATTTCTCCTCTTTTTTCACTGGTTTTTCTTCAGCCTTCACACTACCTGCGCCCTCAGCTACGGCCGCCGTGAAGTAGTCCAGCAGCTGCTGGATACTCTTGATCGCATCGTCATTGCCCGGAATGACGTAGTCGATGCCCGTTGGATTGACATTAGTATCAACCACGGCAAACACTGGCACGCCCAGAGCCTCTGCCTCGCACACTGCGTTCGCATCAGTCAGCGCGTCAACCACGACCACCGCGCCCGGCTTGCCCATCAGATTCTTGATGCCGCCGTACTTGAAGTTTAGATTATCAATTTCCTCTTGGAAACGCTGCACCTCTAGTTTATTGTAGCGCTTTTCGAGGTCGCCCGACGCCATACGCTTCTCGAGGTTCTTCAGCTTCTTGATCTGCTGAGCAATCGTTGCGCCGTTGGTCAGCATACCGCCGATCCAGCGTTCAACCACGTACGGCTGATTGATACTCTCGGCCGCTTGACGCACCACGTCTTTGGCTTGTTTTTTCGTACCGACGAAAAGCACCTTTTTACCGCTAGCGGTAATTTTCGTCAACTCCGGCAGCGCTTTCTCTAGCGCCTCAGCCGTCTTTGCCAAATCAATAATGTGGCTATCCTGGCGTTTTGAATGGATATATGGCGCCATTTTCGGGTGCCAACGGCTCGTTTTGTGTCCAAAATGAACGCCAGCTTCAAATAAAGCTTTCATGTCTACTGTTACAGACATTAGGTTACTCCTTTTCCTCGCCCGTCGCTTTTGGAGCTGCGACGGGCTGTGTCGTTATGTTTAGTTACCCCATCATTTTAACACGAGTCGACACCAAAAGCAACCGATTACTGAGCAGGGCGAGACGCCATGAACTTGTCTAACTCTTGCTCAAGCTGGAGTGCCTCATCGCTTGAAGAAGAGAGCTTTTGAACAATAAGTCGATCCTTCCCCGGTTTCACAACTTGCATCTCGACAGATTGACCATTCTCCTCTGTCGGATCGTTACGACGTAATTCTGACTGAACGACATCACCACTCGTTTGAGCAATCTCAAAATAGTTAATTGCGTCGCCATCCACAAAAGCACCAAACACACAGTTCTCTCCCCACGCTAAGTCCTTTGCAGTTATATCTGGCGCTGACTCCTCAATAAGGTTTCCCGCTACTTTAAACAATAAGATCGAACCAACCTTTGGCCCATCTCTCCCAACGGAACCAGGTCCATAGGCATCAAGCGCCACAACTGAAGTATTTACTTCCATTGGCACAACAAAAGAATCGTCGGCAACACATTCGTGGGGGCTAAAGAGTCTCACATTAACAGTATCGCAAACGCTAGGAGATAGCTCCACTTCAAAGGCCTTTTCAAGCGCCCTACTAAGACGCGATAATGAGTTATCACTAAGAACGTCTATGTTACTCTTCTCGCAGCCATCAGGTTGATCTAGTATCTCACCGACAACCTGCGCCCTTTCTTTTTCCTTATTGCGCCGAAACGCTTCTTCTGTCAATTGGTTAAAGTTGTGTTTACCCCAAATACTTGGCTGCTTTCCCTTATCCATGTCGTGTAACTCCTTGGTTTTTTAGCCATCGGAGTCAACTATACTCTCTCTTAATTTGTCAAGTACATTACAATATTTTTGATGATTTACAAGCATAATTGTTGAGCGGCCCTTGCCGAACGACGAGTATAGCTCCAGCATGCAGCTGCACCAGTGGCGATATTTGCAATACCTGTGCTTTTTTGCTAAAATACCAAGGTTATGAAAAGCAGTATTCACCCACAGAACTATCGCCCGGTCGTATTTAGCGACGATCAAGCGGGCTTCGCGTTCTTGACTCAGTCAACGGCGCAAACCACGGATACCATCGTTTGGGAAGATGGCAAAACTTATCCACTCGTCAAGGTGCACATCTCTAGCGCCTCGCATCCATTCTTCACCGGCGAAGAAAAGATCATCGACACCGAGGGTCGTGTTGACCGGTTCAAGGCACGCCAAGCAGCCGCCGAGGCTCGCAAGACAGCCCTAGCAAACAAAGCCAAGAAGGCTGCCGCCAAAAAAGCCGCCAAGACAACAGACGATGACACAGACGACACGAAGAAGAAAGCGGCTACGCCTAAGGCGAAGAGCAAGAAAGCTAAGAAATAACTCAAGCTACGACACAGTATAGTTCAAAACCGCCCCAATAACCGGGGTGGTTTTAGGTCGGGCCAAAGAACCCGCTGTCACCCCACCAATATGCTATAATAATCCATATGACAAAAATCTCTCTCGACCTCGAGGCGTTGAAGGCGGAGCGGACAGCGCTGGGTGATTTTTTAGCGCATCCTGACGCTTACGGCTCGCCAGATTTTACCGTAAAAAATAAGCGATTCTCAGAGCTGGAGACGCTTATTGCCAAGGGCGAAGAGCGGATAGCGCTAGAACAGAACCTGGTCGAGGCGAAAGAATTAGCGAATGACGGCGGCGAATTAGCGGAATTAGCGAAAGCTGAAATTACTGAAACTGAAGCGCGCCTGGCAGAACTGGAGGAAGAATTATTTATCCTGTTGACACCCAAAGACCCGAACGACGAGAAAAACATCATCATAGAAATCCGTGCTGGCGCTGGTGGCGACGAAGCATCGCTATTTGCTGCGGAGCTGTACCGCATGTATCTACGCTGGTGCGAAGCAAATGGCTACAAAACTGAGCTCATCAGCGAATCTGCCAACGACTCAGGCGGGTATAAAGAAGTTATTTTTATGGTCAAGGGCGACGCACCATACGCTAAATTGAAATTTGAAGGCGGCGTCCACCGTGTCCAGCGCGTCCCGGTCACTGAAAGCCAAGGCCGCGTCCATACCTCGACCGTCACCGTGGCGGTGCTGCCAGAAGCCGAAGAGACTGACATCGAAATCAACCCGAATGACCTGCGCGTCGATATTTACCGCTCCAGCGGCCACGGTGGCCAGAGCGTCAACACCACTGACTCAGCAGTGCGCATCACCCACCTGCCGACTGGCATCATCGTCACCAACCAAGACGAGAAATCGCAGATCAAGAACCGCGAAAAAGCCATGAGCGTGCTGCGTTCGCGCTTGCTACAGATGAAAATTGACGAGGAAAACGCCAAGTTAAGCGCTGAACGGCGTTCGCTAGTCGGCACCGGCGACCGCTCAGAGAAGATTCGCACCTACAACTTCCCGCAAGACCGCATCACCGACCACCGCATCCACTACAGCCGCAGCAATATCCCCGCGGCAATGAACGGGGATATTGACGATTTGATTGAGCAATTGCAGCGGTATGAGCGAGAGTTGAAGGCGCAGAATACGGAAAAATAGTATCAGCTACCTAGTAGTATTATACCCCTAGTGCAACCGAGCCAAATTTACTATTCCGTCGCTGCTTTTCAATTTTGTGTTTTATTGTCTCAAATGGACTTTCACCCTTTATGGTATCATAACGGCCCGTATTAATAATTTTATACTCCGCCGAAATGGACGTTAGCGTCATACCGCCGCGAGCATACCCCGGAATTACTGTAATATCCTCACCAATCACGAACTCCCGTCCGTGTATATCATTGCCCACTGGCACTGGTATCGCCGCCTCATCTTGGGTATTGCTGTTGCGTGTATACACATCATACGCGACCATGTGATCATAGTATCGTGCAGTTACAACTTTATCTGCTGTAACATAAGACTCAACTCTGACGCCATCATCACGAGTAGCCTCAAAACAAAGCATGCCGCCAGTCAACTCAGGATCTCTAAAATATTTATCACCAGCGCCGATAGTTACTTTGTCACCTGGCTCATCGTGAACTAACGCAGTGGCACCGCTTTCATAGGCGACGATACGTGGCTCGCGCTCTTCATCCATATGTTCTAATGTCGCTAGTGATGGAGTCCTATTTCTATCCACAACTTATTCCTTTTTACTTGATTATGCTTAGCGTGCTTCTTATATTACTCTCTCTCTTGATTTGTCAATACTTTTTACAACTTTATAGCTATTTTGTAACCACAACCACTTTACTCATTCCCGGATATGTAGTATAATTAACAACATGAATATAGCAACCTGGCTAAAGAACGCCGCTAAACAGTTAAAGGCTATCGGCATCACGTCGGCGCGGTTGGACGCCGAGCTGATATTGGCTAACACTCTGCGGAAGAACCGGACATACCTTCACGCACACCTGGATGAGGAGATTGATCCGCGACGGGTTGATATCGCCGAGGCCAGGCTGAGCTTGCGTCTTGACCGAGTGCCGCTGGCATATATTTTGGGTTGTAAGGAATTTTACGGACGGAAATTTACTGTTTCACCGGCCGTCTTGGTGCCGCGGCCGGAGTCGGAGGAGATGATTACCCTGTTCTTGGCGCTAACAGCCGGTGAGATCGCGCCAAAGACGCTAATTGATATCGGTACCGGTTCGGGCTGCCTCGGCATTACAGCAGCGCTAGAGCGGCCGTCCCTGCGGGTTATTCTGTCTGACATTAGTCCGCGAGCCTTAAAAGTTGCCGAGAAAAACGCGGGCAATTTGCAGGCTCGGGTGACACTGCAGCAACAGTCACTCCTTTCTGGGCAGATTGAACCGATGGATTATATCTTTGCTAATTTACCGTATGTTGATCGGGACTGGGATGTTTCACCAGAACTGCGCCACGAACCCGCCGAGGCGTTATTCGCAGCGGATAATGGGTTGAGGTTAATCGAGACACTCATTGAGCAAGCGCCGCGCCGCTTGACGGCGGATGGTCTGCTTTTTCTGGAAGCCGACCCGCGACAGCACCAGGCAATTCTCCATCAAGCAAGACAGCACGGCCTTCACGAGGTAGAGACGCGCGGCTTTATCCTCGTCCTACGCCTTGTAAGCACCAAGCGTTAGCTTGACCTTCTGTTCCTTGCCGTCGCGCAGGATAGTCAGTTCTACTGTCTCGCCCGGCAAGAACTCAGAAATAAGACTGCCGAGGCCGCCCTGCTCGCCGATTAGCTTGTCGTTTACCTTGGTAATGACGTCGCCGTCCTTGATACCTGCTTTATCTGCCGGCCCGCCAGCGACGACCGCCGATTTGTCGCGTGAACCACCGACATAGGCGCCGCTTTTGGCGGATAGTTTATACTCGGCACGCACTTCAGGCGTGATAGCGATATATCGCACGCCGATATACGATTTCTGAATTTTACCAGATGCCAACACGCTGCGGACTAGCCCCTTGGCAGCACCGATCGGAATCGCAAAACCTACGCTTTGTGCATCTGAAACGATCGCTGTGTTGATGCCGATAACCTGGCCCGACATATTGAGAAGTGGCCCGCCAGAATTACCCGGATTGATCGCGGCATCGGTCTGGAGCAAATCAGTCAAGCTCTCGGCTTCGCCGCTCCGCTCACTAGTAGACGCCTGAACCGGCCGACCCTTGCCCGAGATAATACCCATCGTCACGGTATTTTGGTAACGACCCAATGAGTTGCCGATTGCAATCACTTTCTGACCGACACGAACGGTACCTGAGTCACCCAGGGTGGCCGCTGGCAGATCATTAACGCCGTTAATCTTGAGAAATGCCACGTCATTGAGTGGGTCAGCTCCAACAAACTTGACATCAGTATATTGTGTGCCGTCACTGCTCACAATTTCAACACGATCAGCGTCCTTGACAACATGTTTATTTGTCAAAATATAGCCGTCCTTACTAATGATAATGCCTGTACCAGCGCCCTGCCGCACGTCACTATACGAAAAGGATCGACCGTTTTTGGTTGTAACAATTGAGACTACGCTTTTAGAAACACGCTGCACCACCTCGCTAACATCGGCTTCGTCTCGTGATATAACCCGGTTGCCATCAGCCACTGGCTGCGGAGATTGCTTCGTCAACTGAAGCGTTAACCACGACCCAAATGCCGCTGAACCAAACGCCAGCCATATGCCCGCAATGATACATATACTTATCAGCGCAATCTTCTTGCGACGGTTCGGTTTTGGCTGGTTGGTTAGATTCGCTTCTTGCTCCATAGGTTTACTCCAATTTTATAATTTATAGTGTCACCGAGTTAAAGAATAGTAAGATAGTCAGGATGAGTGCCGACGCCAAGATAGCTGGGCCAGCAACTTCAGCAACAACGATCGTTTTATGCTTATGCCAAGAAGTATAAACACGCTCAGCTACGAATGACAGCAGCATAAAGATAATCGTCGCCTGCGGTAGTTGCAGCGCGTTTACCCCGAGCAGCGCATAGCCAAACGTCCAGTAATGCGCCAGCCAGCCAATCTCCGCAAACACCAGCCCCCAGGCTAAACTGAGCACCGTAATCTGCTCCTCACGAAACGTCGATAGAAAATGCCGAGCCGTACCATAGCCAATAATTAGCGCACCCAACACGACCACCGCGGCCGGCCATTCATGTGACACTGCAAACAGCGCTGCTGTACCGATAAACACCGCGAGGCCCGCCTGCAATGTCATCTGCCAGCGCTTTGACAGCGGCTTGATGGCGACAAGCCACGCTGCATAAAATACCGCCAGTGCGATTCGTAGCTCCAACGTCGCCTGCGGCGCGTACATTAGCGCCACCACACCGAGACCAACCACCACATCAACCAGGCTTCCTTGAATATTCGTTAGCCAGAACTTAGGACGTACCGACAATGTCCGCCACTTACTTAAGAGTACCAACACAATCGCCGCCAACGGATAATGAATCTCCTGCGACATCCAGAACAAGACTGCCACCATCCCTAGATTGAGCGCGTAATAAGCGATATTACTGAGAAGCGACCGTCGCCTGGCTGTTTTTTTCAGAAACTCCATTGCCACCCTATTATACCAAATTACGGCCCGATTATCACCACGAAGTCAGCTTCAGCTGGCAGGTTAAATGGCGGTTTGCCTTCGGTTAATGTTACACCATACAGTTCTTTAATCTTGTTGGCAGAAGCCTGCTTGGACTTGCCTGACTCCAGCTGATAAACCTTATACTTTTCGGTAATTTTCTGTGGTGAATTGCCGACGCTCACCACGTTGAGCGATGCCGCCTTTAGGCGATCAGCTTCGGATTTGGCGGCTCCGACCACGCCACTGCCATTGAGCACCAGGACGCGCGCCTTTTCCTTGGCGAGTGCATCACCGTATATTTCCACCTTGATAAACGATCGAATTTGCGAATAATCAAACTGACCAGCCGTTGGCACGACCACACTGGCGCCACCAACACTACTCGTACCAAGTAGGACATTATCTTTTTCAATAAAGCTGAGACGGTGAATGTCAGAATCTTTAATCTTGGAGGCAACATCCATCACCGTACGAACTTCCTTGGCGTCAACGTTAGTGCGTAAGTTCTTACCCATGGCGTCCATCAGCGCCGTCACCTTGCCAAGATCAGTTAGCGTGCCTGTCGAGGCCGCCTTGTTCTTGAGCGCCATCAGCACCAACTGTTGGTTTTTCTCGCGGTCAAAGTTCGACTTATCCAGCCCATACGAACCGCCCAGCGCACCACGCGCTCGCGAGAAATACAGCGCCTTGTCACCGTCCATCTCATTTGGCCCATTCTTGAAATGAATGTAATGCCCCGTCGGACAGCGTCGTTTCCGCTGCTCTGCCGATAGACCCTTTTCCCGACACATCCAGTCGACGCTCGGATCAAACACACCGCGCGGATCATCGCTCTGTACATTCACGGTCACGCCACCGACCGCGTTGACCGCATCCTTGATCACTTGAGCATTCACATGCGCCACATACTGTAGATCCATGCCAAAAATCTTGCCAACAAACTCGCGGGTGGCATCCATCCGCTTCTTTTCAGACTGCTCATCGTTGCCCTTGGCAACGCAGTCAAAATATTCATTGATCTTACCGGCACGACCAGAATTACAAACTCGCCCAAACTGCACGTATAGGTCGCGCGGAATACTAAACATATAGGCATCGTGCTTCTTTTGATCAACACTCAGCACCATCATTGAGTCGGTCAACGTTGCGCCCGGATGGTCTGGATCATCATCCGTCGTACCGAGGATCAGCATATTGCTCCGCCCGTGTGCATCCATTTTCAGCGGTTGATTCTGAAACAAGTCAATCAGATTACCGCTACCAAACACTCGCCCCGCATTGACCCACGCCTTGTACAGCAAAAATCCGCCCACCAGAATTATCAGCGCCACGATCACCAGGATAATAATCTTTAGCTTGCGACGTTTTTTATGCGATTTCTTGCGCTTTTCGCGAGGTGTTTCGGGCTTTCGGATGTCAAGATCTTTGAGCGAATTGCTAATATCTTCGTCAATATCAGCAGTTGACGAAGTCGCGAGACGCACCCGATCAGCTTGTGACAGTGACTGGCGCGGTAATTGGACCGGCTGCTGCCCAAGTATCTGTGGGGTAGGCTGCTCCGCCTGACGAGGATGAGCGGCTACCTGCTCCGGCGACACACCACCCAAACGAGACCGCTGAACCCTCCGCGGTACAAATCCATCGACCGAATTCCTATTTGAAATTTTCACTGCTCCTTATTATAGCACACTTCTCTATCGATCAAGCTTTTGGTTTTCGCCGCTAAACCATGTATAATAAGGCGGATGGATGCTCACTTTCTCGATCGACACCCGCGCCTGAGGGACAGTCTGGGGCTGATTATTTTTGTGGTCGGAGTGATCATCGGAACGATTTTGATCAATACCTTTGTTTTTCGTAGCTTTGGCGTGCAGGGGCCGAGTATGGAAAACACCATGCACACCAACGACCGCCTGATCGTCGACCGACTATCAGTCACGATCAAACAGCTTCAAAATAAACAATACATCCCCCAGCGCGGTCAAATTATTGTCTTTAAAAATCCTAATTACAATCCAACCTTGGGTCACGATGAATATATCGTCAAACGGGTAATTGCTTTCGCGGGTGAGCGCGTCACCGTCAAAAACGGCGTTGTCACCGTTTATAACAGCGAACATCCGAACGGCTTTAACCCCGACACAACCGTCAATAAAAACGAACCAAAGTCACCCACCTCCGGCGATGTCGACACCAAGGTGTCCGAGGGGACAGTTTTCGTGATGGGTGATAATCGTGAGGGTAATTTTTCGTGTGACTCGCGTAACTGCATGGGCAACATTCCGCTATACGACATTGTTGGGCCGGTCATCGCCCGCATTTTCCCCTTCACACAGATCAGAGGGTTTTAACAATCAGCCAATCAAGTCGCGGATCCGCTCAAAATCAGCTTGGTCTTTGAACGGAATGATAATCTGACCGGCACCGCGCTTACTGGTGCGAACCGTGATGTCAGCACGGAGTTTTTTCGACAGGCGCGCCACCGACGAGGCGTGCGGCGAGCGGGCTGGCTTTGGAATTGACGCGGGGCCCGGCGGCTGTTGCGACCGCTTCCAGGCGGCGATCATCTGCTCGAGCTTGCGCACGCTCCAGCCCTGATCAATCGTCTGCTGCAGCAAATCCTCCGCCACGTCATCTGGCAGCCCCACTAATGTTCGCGCCTGCCCTTCAGAAATCTTATTTTCAAACAGCGCCGTCCGCACCACGCTTGGTAATTTCAAGAGACGCAGCGTATTACTAATGGCGCTAACCGATTTACCACCAACGTGCTGGCCGATTTGTTCCAGCGTCATATTGAACTGGTCACGTAGCTTCATGTAGGCCGTCGCCGTCTCCAGCGGATTGAGGTCGCGTCGCTGCAAGTTCTCGATCAGTGACACCTCTAATCGATGCTGATCGCTTAAACTGCGAATGATGCTCGGTATCTCTACTAATCCAGCCAGCTGCGCCGCTCGCCAGCGCCGCTCACCAGCCACGATCATGAATTGTGCCCCATGTGGTGTCACGACGATCGGCTGCACCACGCCGTGACGACGAATCGAATCGGCCAGTTCACGCAGCGCTTCCTCATCAAAGAACCGCCGCGGCTGGTCTGGATCTGGGATAATGTCTGTGGTAGGCAGCTGGCGTAATTGCGACATTGTCGCATCTTGACCAGCCGTCGGGTCAAAGGCCTCGTCAAACAAATTTGTCGGTATCAGCGAATCAAATCCCCGCCCAAGTCCCTTTTTCATCCTTCAATCCTCTCGATAATTTCTTTGGTCAGCGCGTGGTAGGCTCGCGAGCCCTTCGAGAAACGATCGTACACGCCAACCGGCACGCCATGACTTGGCGCCTCAGCGAGGCGAATGTTACGCGGAATCGTCGTCTTGAAAATCGTATCAGCAAAATGCTTTTTAATTTCATCGTATACCTGACTCGATAGAGTCGTTCGCGAATCAACCATGGTGGTCACCACGCCGAGCAAGCGCAGATGCGGATTGAGCCCCTTGCGGACCAACTTCATCGTCTCCATCAGCTGCCCCAGCCCCTCGAGCGCATAAAACTCTGCCTGCACTGGCAGCAAGACATACTGTGCTGCGATCAGCCCATTCACGGTCAGCAGGCTCAAACTCGGCGGGCTATCGATGATCACATAATCATACCCGGCGAGGCTCGCCAGCGCCTGGCGCAGCCGCACGAACCGCCCCTCGGCTTGGGCTAGCTCAACCTCGGTATTTGCCAGGTGCGGCGTGGCCGGTGCGATCGATAGATTCTTGATGTCAGTTTGAATAATTATATTATTCAAGGCCGTCTGACCAGTCACCACCTCGGTCATCGTTGCGCCCAATTCTTGCTTATCAATACCAAGGCCGCTGGTAGAATTTCCCTGCGGGTCAAAGTCAACGATCAGCGTCCGCTTACCGGCTTTTGCCAAAAAATACGCCATATTAATTGAAGTCGTCGTCTTGCCGACGCCGCCCTTTTGATTTGTCACCGCAATAATCTTCGTCATCGATACCCCTTCTGCTTACCTCATTGTACCATAGTTTCAGCCATAAAAATACCACCCTCATCGCGGGGCGGTATGCTAATTCATCGGTTATTTGATCGAGGTAATCTGAATCTTGGTGTACTTCTGGCGATGACCCGTTTCTTTGTGGACACGCTTCTTGCTCTTGTAGCGGATAACGCGGAGCTTGTCGCCCTTGACTTCCGCCTCAACGACTTTCGCTTTTACCACCGCGCCTTTTACGGTCGGCGTGCCAACTTTTGTTTTATCACCATCAATCACTAAAAGTGCGTCGAGAGTGAGTTCTTTTGTGCCTTCAGGGAGGAGATCCACCAAGAGGGACTCTTTTTCGCTGACAATATATTGCTTGCCAGAGATTTTTACGACTGCTTTCATTTCGTTCCTTAAAAATTAGTTTTCAATCTGTTTCATTGTACCAGAGATGCTGCGATAAATCAAACCCGCCAGATCACCGGGCTGGACCAATTCTCTCCAGGAAACACCGTTCGATCACAGCAAACCATTTGTCGTTTGTACACATCCTTGCCCGCTATAGCCTGCGTCACCACGACCGTTCTGTCATCCCCCTTGCGAGCAATATCCATAAGCCCCTGCGCCACCCCGCTAACCGTTTGCGGAGAAAACCTAGATTCCGGTATGCACTTTTCCAGTTCAAAGCGCGTCACCCGGTCAGTCCCAAAATCACCGGTAATTCCGTCTGTACAGCAAACTATCATGTCTCCCCGCCCAACCTCAACGGAGCCATATTGATGCTTTCTATCAATCAGATCATAACCGAGAGCCTTATCCAAAACGTTACCCTCACCATCATCTCTCGTTAGCTGATACCAATTTCCATCACGTCGCAGATAGATACGGGAATCACCGATATTGGCCCATACAGCAAACGTTTTTCCATCGTGCTTCACCATTTGTGCAACGCTTGCAGTGGTTTCGCCTAAAGATGGATCTTTCCGTATGATATCAGAAATTACATTCAAACTGGCAGTAAGCTCTATACTCGCATACTCAGGGGCTTGGCTACGAATTTCCTGAGGATTGAACTTACGATACATCTCCTCTAGTAGTTTGGCTGCCTTACGGGCTGCCGCTCCGCCGCCCCTTATACTACCAATACCATCAAATACCGCCGTTATTCCATATTCAGGTAACACCAAATGTGCGTCATCACCATGCACAGCCCGCTCCAACACATCACTTTCAAAACCGCCAACTGACCGTAACCGCCCATTTGTTAATGGAATGTTCCGTATTTCCTCTGGGCAAGGAAGCTCCTGTATGGTGCCATTACGAGAGCCGGCATCTTTCACATGGATGACATCACCTTTTTTATAAAGCATCACATGACCATCTTTACACAATCGCGAGACTGTATTCAGAGGGTAGCCGTCCGCCTCTTCGGGCATTCCTAAGTCCTCCCTTCCGATCCTGACCGTCTGGCTTGGCGGTAACGGGATAGAATCTAACCGATAAGGGGACACCAGACTGATAGCAGAATGAGGGTTATTTCCTTTCTGTACAACTCCAACAGCGACCTCTCCGAGATATAAACGAGCAATTAATTGACCATCGATAGTTTTTTCACCCATACGCTTATCCAGATTACTAACACTACCTAGATACCCGGCATTCAAACCTGTCGGTATCTCACTACTATGGCCGTCACGAGACACTACTCCTCTTGCGGTATCAGTCTTGATAGAAAAACCATACAACTCACGCATGGATGATATAATACCACTAAATTACTTCTTTATCAATATCTTCATCCAGACCCTCTGCGCTGGTATTGGATGACAGGATTGTAATGCACCCAGTCCAGCCTAAACCACTCACTTATCGGCAATATCCTACAGACTATTAATACAAACGCCGTAACCGATAAATACCGATCAGACCAGCAGCAACTGCGAGACTTGATATGCCAATAAGTAGATAGCTATTATCACCAGTGTCGGCTAGTGATGCACCAGATTTCTTCTGATTCTGGCTCTGAGCTGGATTTGGACTGCCCGGCTGCGGCTGTGGAGTCGGCGGTGTTGGTAAAGTGATTGTGAGCGGCCTTGTCACAGTCGAGGTATTGCCAGCGATGTCGGTAAAGGTTAGCTTGACCGTGTGCACTCCATTGCCAAGCGCAGCGATAACATTCGCCGGCAGTGTCCAAGTTCCTCCTGCAACCGTCGCCGGATAATCAACACCATTAATAGTTACAGTTACCTTAGCAGCAGAATCAGTTACCGTACCGCTCAAAGCAGGCGAAGCAGTCGTGGCTTGTTGCGTGCCAAGCGTGCCAGTCGGCGCAATCGTATCAATCGTCAGTGTTAGCGGTGTTGACGGTGCTGATATATTACCAGCTGGCGTCTCTCTGCGGTACACCACGGTATGATTGCCATCATTTAATGCATTCGGTAAAGTCACCTCAACCGGTCCTGCTGCTGTACAGTTGATAGTCTGCACCTCAACACCATCAACGATAAGATGCAGCTTGTCGGTAGCTGATGTACACTGCAATATTACCGTCGGTGTCGTGTTGTTGGTAATATTGTCTGAGTCGCTAGCACCAGAATCAGAAGATGATTTAAGCGTCGCTTTCGCTGGTGGTGCAACAACATCAGCATCAACGTTGTAGGTTTTTGCCACAGCTGTACTAGTTGTATTACCAGCCACGTCAGAAGCAATTACCGTTACATCAATCGTATGATCGGGGTCTGATGCTAGCTCAGCACCCAGAACTGTCACTGCAAAGGCGCCGGTCCCATCAACAGTCGTCTCATACGTCGTACCATTAACCGTTACCCTCACCTTATCACCAGGACGAGTACCAGTAGCCAAGCCACGAATAATTTGCGGCGCAGCTGCTTCAGCGGCATTAATTGTATTATCAGCAGTCACCGAATCAACCGTAACCGCTGGAGCGGCCGGAGCAGTCGTATCAATTGTTACCGTTAGTGCCGGCGATCTCTGCGAAGCATTACCAGCCGCATCAGTCTCAGTAAATGTTATTGCGTGATTACCCTCAGACAGTGGTGTTGTCGGAGCTACATTAACCGGACCAGGGCCAGTACAATTTACCGTCCCATTTGCAACCCCATCTACGTACAACGTCAAGGTGCTGCCTGCCTCAGTGCACATCAGCGTAAAGGCTGGTTTGGTTTTATTCGTAATATTATCCGAGTTGCTATCACCAGTGTCTGAAGGAGCGGTCATATCTGGAGCGGCAGCCGGTGTTACTGGCGGCTGTGAATCGCGCCACTGGGCGTACAGTGTCACATCACCCGTTAACTGAATATTGGCACCAGCGGCGTAAGGCGTGCCTGTACCGTTTGCCTCGGTATTCCAGCCAGTGAACGCATGACCTGCTTTCGTGAAGCTATTTGCTGCTATCTGAACAGTACTATTATAATTGCCAACTGTATCGCTCATTGTCCCCGTGCCAGTATTAGCATTGTAGTGAATTTTATACTGATTAACCGTCCACTTGGCGTACAGTGTTACGTTAGTGTCTGGCATCGTATCGGTACCAAAGTTCCATGGATTAGCAAACCCAGCATCTTTATACCAACCGGCGAACGTGTGGCCAGTCTTAGTCGGTGGAGTCGGCTCAGTTACCTTAGCGCCATACTCTACTGTTTGCGACGGTACAGATGAACCACCCTTCGAGTCAAAAGTAAGCGTATAATTATTCTTGCGCCACTGAGCATACAATGTTATGTCACCAGTCAGGTGGAAATTATCACCAGCCGCATATGCCGTGCCACCGCCGTTAGCCATCGTATTCCAACCAGTGAACGTGTGGCCTGTTTTTGTAAAGTTACTGTTCGCTAACTGTACTGTAGTATCATAATTGCCAACGGTATCCGGTGTCGCACCGCTACCAGTGTTCGCATCATAATGCACCTTATATTGGTTCACTGTCCACTTAGCATGAAGTGTTGTATCGGCTGCTGGCATCGTGTCGATCGTAAAATCCCAGGGTTGTGTAAATCCAGCGTCCTTATACCAACCAGTGAACGTGTGGCCTGTTTTAGTTGGTGCTGTTGGCGCTGTTGCCTTCGCACCAAATGCCACTGTTTGATCCGGTACGCTAGAGCCACCCTTGGTATCAAAATGCAATGTATAGTTATTAACTTGCCACTGTGCATACAGCGTTGTATCAGCTGTTACCGTCACAGTTGTGCCTGCTGCGTATGCTGTGCCACCGCCGTTAGCCATCGTATTCCAGCCGGTGAACGTATGACCTACTTTTACCAAGTTACCGGTATTTGCTGCCACAGCCACTGTAGCACCAGAGCGAAGCGTCTCTCCTGTTGAGGCTGGCACTGTACCCGCATCGGCACCATTTGCATTATAGGAAAGTGTGAGAAGGTTATTTACCGTAATTGTTAGATGCTTATCAAATGTCTGTCCAGCCTTGTTGGTCGATCGCACACAAATCGCTAGCGTAGTATTTTGCTCATAATCTGGTGACCGCGCCAACTTGATCGTATTACCATCAATCGTCACAAGATTATTTTGCGCCCCAGCACAGCCAAGCGTATAAGTAAAGTCACTCTGTAGGGAACCAACAGCATCGGTACTTGTCAGTCGACCCAATACCGTTCCAACCGCACTGTTCTCATCAACATTCGTCACGCCAGTATAATCCACTGCGGTCACTGCGTATGGCGTACAGTCCTTGCCAGCATCAGCAATTATCCACGATTTTGTGTTCACTAAGTTGCTGCGCTGCGTATCCGCCAGGCAGAACTTGCTATTACCACCGCCGAGCTTGACGTTATTATTTACGGCCTGTCCCTGCCACGCCATCAATGTCGCATCATAATTTAGAGTCGATATCTTTATTCCATTGAGTAATCCGTCTGCATTTGTTAATTGACGGACATCCCAATGTGCCAGTGACTGGTCAAATTTCTCAGCACCAGCCAGCGCTAAGAGGGCGTCCGCCAGTCGCGCAGTATTCCACTCACCAATTGGCTGATTAAATTTCTTAGCGTATGCTAATACTGCCACCATCGTCGTTACTTTGCTAACATCCCATTTCTGAATCGGCTGATTAAACTCGTAGGCATTGGTAAACGTGTTATCCATATCAGTTACCTTAGCCGTATTCCAGTTAGAGATATCCTGGTTAAACTGGCGAGCTCCAGAGAACGTACTATTCAAGCTCTGGACATTGGCGGTGTCCCATTGCCAGTCAGCACCTACACCCTTCAGGTTCTTAGCATCTCGGAACATATAAGCCAAGCTCACCACCTTACCCATCCGTGGTTTATCGGTTGCTTTCACATCGAGATTCTCGGCACCATCAAAGGCGTGCTCCATATTCAGCCACTCGTTTGTTCCCCACTGGTCAATTGATATAACTTTTAGCTTATCACCGGTAAAGTTAAAGAATATGCGTGGGAAAGCACCGCTAATGCGAATCTGATATTCACCAGCTGCAGCATATGAACATACCGCACTGCCCGTTTGACCAGTTAGCGTTACGCCGTTACCACACGAAACGTTGTAATTATAACCACCACCAAATGTTGGTATGGTAAACGTATTGCCAACACCTTTTCGCGTATCGATGGTCATGACGAAGTCGGTTGAGTTAATAGGATCAGCTTTTGCCAGCCGGCTTGGTGCGAGGTAGTGCATCGCAAACACACCAACAACAACTGCAACCACCGCATTTGTCAGCAATAATCGCCTTGTCTTTTGTATTACCTTCATGCGTGATGTCCCCTGTTATTATTGTATATTTCAGTATTTAGAGTACTAATGCTTACATTATACGCTAAGCATAAGCGTTTGGCAAGCAAAAATCATGCTCAATCAGACCTCAACACGAACACGACCCCGACCGACCGCACACCACATTGTTTGCGTGCAACCAGCCCTCGACATTACCGCCGTCCAAATGCATACCTACCGCTGGTACAACCTTGACGACACCGCCGGCCCGAGCATAATTACTGATCGCATCGGTCAACTCATACTCACCACGCGGCGATATTTCAACATCAGCACAAGACTGAATAACTTTCTTGGTGAGGACGTATTTACCGATGTTGGCAAAGTGACTCGGCGCCTCTTCTGGCTCTGGCTTTTCCACGATCTCTACAAAATTACCAGCCTCGTCTATCACAATCGCCCCGTACCGACTAATGTCATCGCCCGGTACTTCCTGAGCCAGCAGGCTACATTGACCGTCTGGCGTCGCCGCCAATAGCCGCGCCACTTCGCTTGAGCCATCAGCATTATACATAAAGTCATCGCCCATCAGCACCACCGCTGACTCGCCATCCTCGAGATAATCAGCCGCCAGGGCTACCGGTACTGCTGAGCCATACTTACCATAGCTCGGCTGCGTCACAAAATGAAGCTTCGCATCGATCGGCGCCACCAGAGCCAACTTGTCGTCCTTACCCTTGCTCCGCAAATAATCGTTGAGCAAAATATTGCTCCGATAATAGCTCTCTAACTGTGAACTCTGCTCGCCAACCACAAAAATCAGCTCACGCACGCCGGCCGCCAAGCAGTCCTGCACCACATAATCAATCAGCGGGCGATTACCGATCGGCAACATACATTTTTCAATTGATTTGGTAATTGGCAACATCCGCGTACCCCAACCAGCGACCGGAATAATAGCTTTGGTAATCATATCTCCTCCTTACATCTTGAGTTCTTTATGTGATTTCTGCAAAATATCCATCATCTCCCCGTAGCGCATCTCGCCAGTGGAAATTTTAGCATAGAGATAAACAATATTATCTACCACCTCAATATTAACCTTAATATCCTGATCATACAACCACGCCATGAAACTTGGGTTGAGCAGTTCAAAGCTCGTCACCTGATTTTCATCGGTGGCGTATACTTGGTAGCGCTTGTTAAAGTCACCCCACTCCAGTTCTACCTTTTTATAGCCTGACGGCGCCCTAAACCGTTTCAGGAAACGTGAATCCCGACGCTCCACTAAGATCCCGCCGTACGACTTTGGCAGATTGACCTGTCCAATGATGTACGTAGCCGCCGAATCGGTATTTGAAGCATCAGCCACATAGGTGTATAGCTGCACCAATAGATTGCCCGTCCAGAATCCAATGATATGGTTATTGATATCGGTACCCTTAAAGCCGCCCTTGAATAATTCACCGCGAGTCGGCAGCAGTAGTCGCCCCCAGTCCGGACTGAAGTACATGTCGTATTGTGCCGCAAACTGCTGCATAGGGGCGACAAGCTGGGCAGAATCTTCTGTTGCCTGATCAATACTATCCAGTAACCAGCCATCACCCGAGCGCACAAAGTTCCACTGCTCACCAAACTCGCCCGTATCACGATGTAGCACCGCACCGCTCGCCACGTCAACCAGCTCATCATTTGCCGAGGCAACAAAACTCACACTCACTCGGTCATTCTGATCATTCGCATCATCATACGCCCGGGTGATAATCGCTTCACTGACCGCCACATTCTTCATGCGATTGACTCGCCCCATCTGTTGTAAAGCGTACAACATTAGTCCGATGTGCCGCGCATAATTCGGCGTAACGTATTGCTGAATTGATGGCAAATCCATCCGCTCCCAATCATACTGAAACCGATTAAACACCGTCGTTGCGTAATTGACAATACCCTGCTCATTCCAGGCGCTGTCCTGGGTAGCTGCTTGCTGAACGGCCTGTTTTGCAGCCTCGCTGCCTTTGCGAAAACGGCTGATCTTATCCGTAAATGCCCCGATAATCGCACCGACTAATGCCGAGATAGCCACCAGAGTAAATATAACAACACCGCCGAGTAGGTAGAACAAGCTAGCGAGTAGACCGGCCAAAAACCCGACCGCTATGGCGGCCATCTTTGACTGAATGGTTTTTTTCACAAAACCACTTACCGAAATTGCAACTACCATCGGTATCCCGAAAAGGGCAACGCCACCACCACCGCCGCCAGAACTTGACCCGCCGCCACCGGCTCGCGCGAAAAAGAGTAACTGACTGAGCACTGCTAAACCATACATAGACCCATTCTACCGCGTTGCATGGCGATCGCCAAGGTCATGAGTGCCCGATCAGCGCGAGACCGAGCAAACGCTTGCCACGCATTAGTTTTGAGGTAGTAACTTTTATCCTGATGACTATTTTACAACAGCAAGAGCAATCTCGAGCCCAGCCCCTTCAACCGTCACTGTCGACTGATTGTCATGTACCTTGCCAAACACCGCCAGCGTCTCAGCAGCAATCACCTCAGCATGCTCATCGATCGCTTGATGAAGTTGCTCGTCATTCGTCGTCAGCTGTAGCATAATCCGATCGTCCACTTGCAATCCCGCCTTCTTGCGCGCGCTCTGCACGTGACGAATGACCTCACGCATCAGGCCCTCGCGTTTGAGCTCGGGCGTCAATTGCTTGCTAATTTCGATCCAATTCTCTGGCTTGATCACGCCCTCAGTCACATCATAGTCCGCCAGATGCTCGTCTAGACTCTCAATCCAGCGAATTTCCTTGACATTGAGCTCCTCGGCCATGATCTGTTCGTAGTACTCAGCCAGCTTTGCACCCGCATATGCCGCACGTTGCAGCGGTTGGCGAACTTTGATCGATACTTGGTGCTCATCCTGCTTCATCCGCAGACTCAGGCCGTTGTTGATCAATTCGCGTGTCCGAGCCATGTCAGCTAGCGCCTGCTCATTCACCGCACCCGCTGCCAGCCAATCCTTCAAGTGAATTGATTCGTCATCACCCGTCAAATTGTGATACAACTCCTCAGCCAAAAACGGCGTAAATGGAGCCAAGATGTAACTCAGACGCACCAGCACATAATGTAGCGTCCGATAAGCATCGTTCTTGTCGCCATCATCTTCCGACTTCCAGAAGCGGCGGCGGCTGCGGCGCACGTACCAGTTGGACGCGTCGTCGAGGAATGGCAAAATCGGACTCAGCGCATCAAGGATATTGTAGGTATCCATGTGACGCTCAACTTCCGCCACCAGCTCGTGCAAACGACTGATAATCCAAATATCGAGAGGGTTAGATAATTTATCAATATCGACGCTAATCTGGAACGAGTTCTCAGTTCCAGTGCGAGACAAGGATTCGGGAGTATCGGAGTGAGACGTATTGGTGATACGGTGAACGAGAAACGCATCCGAAGACGCCGTATCGTACGGAAATGTGAACTCGTCAACTTCCGCATACATGGTGAAGAAATCATACATATTCCAAATCATACTCAGCTTACGCGCCACGTCACCAACGTCTTTGTCGTGCAAAGCAAAGTCCTCACCGTTGAGCAGCGGGCTGCTCAGCAGCAAGAAACGCAAACTATCGGCACTAAACTTATCCATCAGTTCATTCGGGTCGGTGAAGTTACCGAGGGATTTACTCATCTTGCGGCCATCATTGCCCGCCACCACACCGGTGGTAATGACGTTACTGTAGGCGTTTTTGTGCTGCTCACCAGCCTCACCAAAGGCACCGATTTCGGCCAAAGCAACGTTGACGGCATGCACATAGTAAAACCACGCTCGCACCTGGCCGATGTACTCAACAATGAAGTCCGCCGGGTAATTCTGCTCAAACTTGACCTGGTTTTCAAACGGATAATGCAGCTGCGCAAACGGCATGCTACCGCTCTCGAACCAGCAGTCGAGCACCTTATCGATACGGGTAAACTTTTCACCGTCGATTTCAAAAGTAATGTCATCCACCCACGGGCGGTGGTAATCATCCAGCTCCACGCCGCTCAGTTCCTTGAGCTCTGCATACGACCCGACCACCTTGACGGTGCCGCGGTCGCCCTTCCACACCGGCATTGCCGTCGCCCAGAAGCGGTCGCGACTCAAGTTCCAATCTGGCGCTTGTTCAATGTTCTTAGCAAAGCGCCCGTGCTTCAGGTGAGCTGGGAACCAATTGATATGCTCATTTTGCTCCAGCATCAGCGGCTTCTGGCCCTGGATGTCGAAGAACCAGCTTGGGATGGCCCGGTACATGATGCGCTGCTTGCTGCGCGGATTAAACGGATATTCGTGGCGAATGTACTCAATCTTCCACACCGCGCCCTTTTCTTTCAGGTCTTTAGCGATAAATTTGTTATTGTCCCAAACTTCCAGGCCTTTGTAATTGCTATCGGTGTAGTAGCCGTTGTCGTCAATCACATGGAAGGGCGCGATGCCATTGGCTTTACCAAGTTCAAAGTCATCCTCACCATAGGCCGGCGCGATATGCACAATACCCGTACCCGACTCGTGCGAAACGAAATCCGCCGCGTAAATAGTGTGAATTTTATCATTCTGCGGCCAGGTCGAGCCGGTGTCGAGCGGCTGGTATTTCTTACCCACTAGCTCGCTACCCGGAAACTTCCGCAGTACGTCGTACTCAAGCGGCTGGTGCTTGTCGTCTTGCAAAGTGCGTTCCAGCGCCTCCTCGGCGATGATTAATTTCTCACCATCGACCAGCACTTCGCAGTACGTCATCTCGGGATTGACGGCCAACATCAGGTTAGCTGGCAACGTCCACGGCGTGGTCGTCCAAGCCAAAACAGCAGCGTCTTCATCATCCAGCTTAAACTTCACATACACACTCGGGTCGGTCACCGTTTGGTAGGCATCGTTGTCCATAGTCACCTCAGCCTTGCTGACAGGGGTAGCGAACTTGGTGTCGTACATCAAAACCTTTTCACCTTCGTAAATTTTGCCGGCTTCATACAGCTGTTTGAAGGCCCACCAGACGCTCTCCATAAAGTCCTTGTCCATGGTGCGGTAGGCACCCGCAAAGTCCACCCAGCGACCGATGCGGTCGATCACGCCCTGCCACGTCTCGCTGTTGGCCACCATGCTTTCGCGCGCCTTGGTGATGTATTTTTCCAGACTGATGGTCGGCAACGGATTACCATCTTTATCAAGTGGCGCTGGTTGATTATATACAGCGTCCGGATAACTACTCACTTCAAGACTATATAGCAACCAGTTGGCCCCTGTTTCGGTAGATATATGCTCACCAACTCTTTGAAATCCATTGCGCTCATACAAATTCACCAATTTAGGTTGATGCTCGCCAACCTCTATGCGAATCTCTTTGACCCCCTCCTGCTTACTTAAGCGAAAAGATTCTTTTAACACTGCATCCGCATAACCTTGCCCTTGGAATTCCGGTAGTACCGCCATTTTATAAAGACAACCAACCGACGTGCCATTATCCTTTTTGCCAGCAAAAAAATTATAAATATCCTTATTACTTATAACGACACCCCCCACTAACTTATCGTCATCGTAAGCTACATAAAAATTATCTCTCCCAAATTCCTCTTTTAATTTATCTGGCGTTAGGTTGTCGGCATCCCAGCTGCTGCTACCATAGCCTTGCTGCTCCATCCAGCCAGCAACTTTAGTAATAACTTTCGTTGCGTTATCGAAATCATTTACCAGTTTGACTCGCTTGACACTACTCGTCACAATCTGCCGCCGATCGGTAATATTCATCTGCTTTTCAACGAAATTCTCTGCCGGCAGCCCATGACAGTCCCAGCCCCAGCGGCGCTCCACGCGCTTGCCCTTCATCGTCCAGTAGCGCGGCACTGCGTCCTTAACGATTGAGCTCAGCAGCGTACCGTGATGCGGCACGCCAGTGATAAACGGCGGCCCATCATAAAAGACGTAGGCGTTATCCGCTGACCGTTGCGCCACCGACTTTTCAAACGTCTGATCGTCCTTCCAGCGCCGTACCCAATCCTTTTCATATTCTGCCGCTCGGCGGCGTGTTCCGTGTTTGAATTTCATTGGTTTCCTCCTTGATTTGTATTCATTACATGCTTTTCACTATTCAGCTCGTTTCGTAATTTCATCCGTATTTTGCCCAGCTCATTGCAACCATCACGGTTCTCACCCCAGCCCCACAGAGCATCTTTTGGCGAATCCTCAACAATCTCTTCGTCCAGTATTTCAAGCAGTTTTTGCTCATTATACTTCCTCCCATATTTTACGTTGTATCATCTCAAAAATCGGCACATTATCCTTGTATCCACGCGGCGATATTGGTGACGGATGAAAGATCGGTATAACTCGCGTCCCATGAACAGAAAAACTCTTCCCTGCAACGTCGGTTAGTCTCTGAAACGGCCGATCGATCAGCATCTGCGTTGGGATAGCTCCCATCGTTAGCACTAGTTTTGGACGTAGGATCTTAATTTGCCGCTCGAGGGTCGGTCGGTAGAGCTGAGCCAACTTCTTTAGGTGACGACGATCTGACGGAAAGCATTTGATCGCCTCTAAAAAAGTCACTGACAGGAGTTCCTTATTGAGGATAGTAAGTAGTTTTTGCATTATTATACCGCTTGGTAGCAGCTTCCCGTCTGTATTGTGCCAGGCGACGCCGCTCTTCACCCAGCCAGTTCGTGCTGGCGCTTCGCCAACGATGATAATATCGTTATTATCCCCAAACCAAATCATCTGCTTCTGCAGACAGTCCTCGCCCATACACCCATAATCCACGCTAGCTATCTCATCAGCTACCTTATCCAGTTTCGCTAGAAATTGCGCCACCCGCATGCACAATAACTCATATCGCTGAAAAGTATCTGCGTGTCTCAGAATCCGCCCCTTTTCACGTACTGCCGATGTATGATATTCGATTTCACCTACAGCAAATTGCCCCACCGTACTATCGACCATCTGGTCATTAATAACATTGAAATAATGAGGCACACCAGCCACCATGCATTTTCGTATCTCGCCGCCACAATAATCCTGCAATATGAGCGCTGAAACTGCACACTGTCCAGCACTTGGATTATTTGGTGACCAATTATCAAAATAGGACGTCTCGCGCGACCAGCCAACAGAGAGAGCGTTACGGATTTTTGTAACAGAGCTCGTACGCTGCCGTTTCAAGTCATTAATCATAGTTCCCTCATCGCCTCCACTATCTCCTCATGAACAATTCCATTGCTTAATACCGCCCCGCAAATATCCTGATCATACCGCTGCTCCCGGCCGAAAAGATCAGTCACCTTACCGCCAGCTTCCTCGACGATGACTTTCGCCGCCGCAATGTCAACATTTTTACCCTTCGTACCAGCGAAGACTGACGCCGCAAACTCACCGCGCGCCACTAAGGCTGCCGCGTGCGTCGTGCTTCCTAGCGTTGTGACGTATGCGCCCTTCTCGTACGCTAACTCGTGAATCACCCGCATAACATCCCACTGGGCACTCGGCCACCAATCCACGTTCATCTTAGTCATTCTGCCAAAACCCCTCTTATTTACGTAAACCTGTTTACCATTCATAAACGCACCCTGGCCACGCACCGCCCAATATAAATGATCGCTAAACGGGGCATAAATCACACCGACTTCCGGTTGGCCGTCAATTACTAATGCCAAAGAGAACACCGATACCGGTAACTCCATCGCAAAAGGCACCGTGCCATCAATCGGATCGCACACCCACACGTAGTCCGAGCCACGGCGAGCACTCGCTTCTTCACCGTCAATATCATGGTCTGGATATCGCTCAGTTACCCGCTTAATGACGAGATCGTTAATCTCCTCATCAGCAACAGTCACGATTGTATTGTTTGCTTTGAAATGAGAGTCTGGTTTTTTACCAAAATATTCTTGCATAATGTCGCCCGCTTCTCGTGCCACACTTTTTGCAAAATCAAGCCATTCTCGTTGTTGGTTGGTCACAATTTACTCCTTAATAATATATTTCTTAGTGTCATCACCACTGCATCATCCAGCACCCGCACTCGATCTGTATGCCGATCACTATACCCAAGCGCACCCTTCTGATTTGTATAGAGCGTTATGTGCGGAATGATAAACTCTGCCCGCGGGATCAGCTCACGAATTGCATCACGCCAAGTTTCTAGTTCATCCCATCGAGCGAGCCCGATAATCGTTTCACGGCCAGTCACGTCATCCTTTAGCTTAAGAAAATCACCGGTCAATTCTGGCTCTGTAGTCATTGCTGCACCAGCTTGACACGACACCTGTTCCAGCCACCCATGACCAGCCTCATCGAGCCCGTACTCCTCACGCACCGCAAATAACGACAAATGGAATTCATCATCTTTGAGCAACAACCCCGCCACTTGACGCGGAAAGTCTATCGCACGCACCAAATCAGTCGTATCATACATGATATAATCATGCGTCCGATCAATGACAAAACTCGTAATGCGATTATCCTGCGGTATAATGCTCATCCTCTCTCTCCTCCATAGCCTTGCGCAACCTACCGTGTGCATTTCGCAATGGCGCGACTGTGTTGAGCTCTATTATCCGTGCCATGGTATACTCTCGTCCACTCGTCTTCGTCCGATACCATACGACGTGGTAGAGGTCGTCTTCTGATGTCTGCTCGATCAGTTGGTCAAGCGCTGCCACCGCTTCATCAAGCTTTGTCAGTACGGCACCATACGCTATATCAGCATATTGCATATAGAACTTTTGCGCTACCGCACCATAGCCAGTGGTAATAATCGTCGGCACCATATGAGTCTGATGATATGCACTGCCCCACTCTAGCACCGTGGTAGCCCACCCTAGTAGGTAGCCGGCTAGCTGGTGAGGATTCATCATCGTGCCTTTTATCTGCCCCGGAAGCACCAGCTCATCCGCCCAGGGAGCGGCTGCCTCGAGCAGTGGCCACAGCGCCGCACACTCATGGCGAATGGCGTGCTGCAAGGCTGACTTGTGGGCTGGTATCGGCATGGCTACTCCTTATATAACTAAAATCACCTCTTCTGACTTCGAGAATCCGCTGGAGGTGCTTCAAACGGACGGTACCATCTCGATTCCAAAAGAAGTGATTCTTCGCGATCTTTGCCAAGTTGACCGGTATCCACGCACTCTTTTAGCGCTCAATCGTCACTTTGTCGCAGTGAGTCACGGCGGGGTCTAATCTCAGCTGATAAAAAGCCAATTTCTTCCCGCAGGCTTCGCGGTTGATAGTCGCTCATTTCGCGCTAATGTCGCCAAGACTACTACCCAGCACACGCGAAAACGCCCTACGACAATTGTAGCGCGTTTTCACCAAAATCCCAAGGGAATTATTTAACTTCCAAGCCGCCCAAAATACACTCACCCCTCAGGTGGATTATCTTTTTGGCAGAAGACTTCGGCGCAGTTTTATCCTCACTGCCGCCCAAAATACCGCGAACATCATTTTGGACAATTACGTCGTCCGGCAAACTAATGTCAATACCACCACAAAACGTAAACACATCAATCACTGCACCGTCCTTAATCTTTGCCTGGCGTAGATCCAACTCCACACCGCCAAATATCGCCGTTAGCGAGCCGCCAGTATAATCGCCTTTCACCCGCGATTCTTCGCCGTAAAAAATTGCAACTTTTTCGTTATCACTACCATCAGCGGCCAGCTTTTTAGATCGTCTGCGGCCCCCAGACCCGATACTCAGCATGATTACCAAGCCAACAATGATTAATATCACTGGCCAAAATAGCTTCCAGACACTAATATTAATCACATTATAAGCGTTCAGTCCGATCGCCGTACCAACAGCTATCAACAGTAGCCCCCATACCCAAGCCGCTGGTCTACGGGAGCTGAATAGTGCTGATAAGCCAGCCAGGAGAAATATACCTGCCCAAAAAGTACCCCAAAATAGGTGCCAGTCATCAAACTTAATAATCCCGAGATTCCGCAGCAGCAGAATCCCGCCGAGCGCCACAATGGTAATGCCTAAGAACGCTCTGACGAGAAAATTTTTCTTCATATGCCCAGTATACGGATACCAGCACCATTATTCAATACGCCTACTCTTAATTTATGCAAACAGCTCACGCCCGAATGTTGCCAAAATAACAACAACGATCACAACAGCCGCCAGCACCAACAGGAATGTATCAAATCCTCGATCAACAAACTTCCTCATACGTTTGCCACCAATCGCACCAGTCACCACATTATATCTCGTCAATCCGTAACAGACCAGCAGCATACCCGAATCTAGCGTCAAACACCACGGACACAGCGCACCAATATCGACATAGCTCATATAGAACATCCAGCCAGCAAACAACAGGCCGACCACCGCACCCAGCTGTGCACCCCACATAAACCATTTCGGAAACTTCGCACCTGCCAGCAATGCCACCCCGATAGTCACCATCACCGGCAGCGTCATCATGCCGATAAAGCTATTAGGGAAGCCGAGCAACGCCGCTGACCAGTGATTTGCCACTACCGAACAACTTATGGCCGCATTTAGATCGCAGTTCAGCACAGCATGCGAATTTTTAGCAAGCGTCAGCGCCTCGATCGACAGCACAAACGAGGCCAACAAGCCCAAACCGCTGCCGAGCAGCAGCGCTAATGCCGCGAGCTGCCGGCGTTTTGAATCTTTGTTCGAGAGCCACTTACGCAGCATGTCAAACATAAAAACTCACCTCACTAATCGTCGGTAGCGGTAATCCGCGCCACATGTTCTGCATCTGGCTATCAGCGCTCAGCGCGATAACAGTCGGGTATTCAACGATGTCGTATGTCCGGCAAAAATCGCTGCCCTCGGCCGAATCTGGGTCAAGCTCTTCAATCGTGTGCCCCGTCTGCCGACTAAAGTCATGCAGAAAACTAGTGACTTGGCGCGCGTAATCACTTTCCGCCCGGTATACGACAACGACTCGCATTATTCTTGTCCTTTCTGGCGACGCTGTTCCAATATCTTGACGAAATCATCCAGCGTTTCAAACTTCTGAAACACGCTGGCAAAACGCACATACGCCACTTCGTTACATTTCGCCAATTCATCCAGCACAAACTCGCCGATTTGCCGCGACGGTACTTCTGATGCACCGAGTGCATATAATTTATCTTCAACTGCCGTGATAATCGACTCAACTTCCTCGTCGGACTTGAGAAATTTGCCGACCGACTGGCGCACCGCATGCGCAAGCTTGACGCGGTCAAATAACTCGCGGCCACCGTTGTTCTTGATCACGATGAGATTTGGTTTTTCGACTCGCTCATAGGTGGTAAAGCGTCGTCCATCCGGCGTCTCGCGGCGGCGGCGAATCGCTACGCCATCAGAAACCTCTCGCGACTCAATCACGCGGCTATCACCAATGTTAAATCCGCTCATTTATTCCTCCTTGTTCTTTTTGCGGCGACGAAGGAATGCTGGCGTATCATCTTCGTCCGCCTCATCCTCGGCTGGCTGATCCCAGATATTATTTTCCTGCTCGGACGTAAAGTCTGTCGCTCCGCTCTGCTCACTGAGCTCCAGATCAATCCCTTCAACCACCTCGTCATCAACCTCAGTCTCTGATTCATGCGACGCTTCACTCGTCAAACTCACCTCATGATCATGATATGTCTCGCTATCAAACCCAGTAGCGATAACCGTGATGATCACCTCGTCTTCAAGCTCTGGCTTGAGCGTCGCTCCAAAGATAATATTAGCATCAGGACTGACCGCACTGGTAATTACCTCGGCTGCCTCCTGAATTTCTGCCATACTCATGTCATAGCCACCAGTCACGTTAAACAGCACACCCTTCGCGCCGTCAATCGACACTTCGATCAGCGGGCTCTCAATCGCTTGCTGAGCGGCCTGCACTGCACGGTTCTCGCCATCGGCCCGACCGATCCCCATCAGCGCCGAGCCAGCCCGACTCATCACTGCCTTGACGTCAGCAAAGTCGAGATTAATCAGCCCATGTTCGGTAATAAGCTCAGAAATACCCTGCACACCTTGACGCAGCACGTCATCAGCAATCTTGAATGTCTCGAGCAGCGGCGTCCGTCGATCAATCGTCTGCAGCAAGCGATCATTTGGAATGGTAATCAACGTGTCAACTTGTCGACCCAGGTGAGTAATTGCCCAGTCAGCATTCACTCGGCGCTTTTCACCCTCAAAGCTAAACGGTCGTGTTGCCACACCAACCACCAAGATGTCCATCTCGCGAGCGATCTCCGCCACAATGTGTCCAGCACCCGATCCAGTTCCGCCACCAGCACCAATCGTCACAAACACCATGTCCGCACCCTCAAGCGCCTGGCGAATCTCCTCGCGCGACTCATTAGCCGCCGCCTCACCAACCATCGGATCAGCACCGGCACCCAGCCCATTAGTCGTAGTGTGCCCGAGATGAATCTTGACATCCGCCTTGGAATTGTGCAGCGCCTGAGCATCAGTGTTCATGGCGATAAACTGCACGCCAGCGAGCCCCGCATCTTTCATCCGATTAATGGCCGAACCACCAGCTCCACCGACACCGACAACTTTGATACTGGCAAACGTTTGAACTTCACTTGGTGTAATCTGCGGCATTTTCCTCTCCCTATCTTTCTCTTATCAAGTATACCATCTTTGTCTACTAGCTTCTACTTAAACCTCGCTAGCAATCGACTAATCATTCCTCCGGCTTTCTTTGTCACCGAACCTACCTTGCTCTGCGCGTGCTCAGCCCGCTCGGCCCCTGCCCCGTCAATGAGCATCAGACCAATTGCCGCTGCAAACTCCGGCCCATTCGCCTCGTCGCTCACGCCCGCATATCCTGCCGGCACGCCTAGTTTAGCCGCCACGCCGAGGCTATTTTTCGCAAATTCGACCAGATCCTTAACCTTGGCGCCACCACCAACCAGCACCACACCACTTGGCAGCCGTCCGATACCGCCGGCCCGCTTCAACTCTTTGGCAACCAGCTCGAAAATCTCCTCATAGCGCGCCTCGACAATCTCGTCAATCTCGCTTTGTTCAAATGTATACACCTGTTTGTCGTATTTGGTATCAACGCGACCAGCCTTACCGCCGCCCAGCCGGGCGTGCACCAATTTGACCGCCTCAGCGATCTCCGGGTCGGTCTTTAGCCCAATCGCCACATCATTTGTCACGTTCTGCGCCCCCATCGGGATTACCGCCACATGCTGCAAATCGCCCTCTTCAAACACGGCCACACCGGTCGTGCTACCACCAATGTCGATAACCGCCACGCCGTTCTCAATCTGCGACTCACTGAGCACCGCTCGCGCCGCTGCCAACACGCTCGGTGTCAGGCTCGAGGCAGTGACATTCGCCATCTCGGCCGAGCGGCGTAAATTCGCCACATACGGCGTCAAGCCCGAGACCACATTTGCTCGTAGCTCCAGGCGCGTGCCGCTCATCCCCACCGGATCCTTAATATTGTCCTGCCCATCCAGCCGATAGGCATGCGGCACAATCTCCAAAATTTCTCGATTCGCCGGCACCTTCCCGGTCGTCGCCACTTCCTCAATCCGCAGCACATCCTCGTCCGTCACTTCACCGCCACTCATCCCCACCGCGATCATACCATCAGCCTTGGTGCTCAAGATATGCGACCCATTAACACTCAATGCTGCTGCATTGATATGATGACCGCTCATGCGTTCGGCCGCCTCTAACGCCTTGTCAATTGCTGCCGCCGGCCCCGTCAAGTTCGATACCGCGCCCTTACGCATGCCGCTATTCTCACTAACGCCAACACCAACGATGTTCGGCAGCCCCGACTCCCCGATATGCCCAACCACGCAGCGCACGGTCTTCGTACCAACATCAATTCCTACCACATATCGAGATTGTTCTTGCATATGCTTAGTATACCAGATAGCCTAGAGTGTCGTCAAAATCTCCGCACCCGTCTCAGTAATCAATACGGTGTGTTCAAAATGTGCACCCAAACTGCCGTCTTTCAAGCTAATCGTCCAGCCGTCGTCCTCGGTCACAATTTTCTCACTACCGAGGCTGGCCATTGGCTCAATAGCAATCGTGTCGCCTGCGTGCAGCACTGGGCCAGTACCGCGGCGGCCATAATTTGGAATCTCTGGGCTCATGTGCATTTCTAACCCCACGCCGTGGCCAACCAGCTCGCGAATGATACCCAATTTGGCTTTCTTCAATACTGCTTCCACGCCCGCCGAGATATCGCCAACGCGCGTTCCCTCGCCAGAAATCGCATCGATTCCGGCATATAAACTCTGTTCCGTCGCGTGCAGCAAATGCTTTTTAGCACCGCGCGGCTCTTCGTCAATCACCATAGTAAAAGCGCTATCCGTTTTCATACCACGGTAGCCAATCACCAGGTCAAAACTCACCACGTCGCCCTTCTCAAACACATATTCTGTCGGAAATGAGTGCACTAATTGCTCATTAGTCGACACGCAAATCACCCCTGGGAATTTCACCTCATCCGTCAAATACGTCGCTTCCGCACCGAAATCCTTAATTCGCCCAGCCACAAACTCATTAACATCCAGCTCGCTCATTCCAGCCGTCACCCGCTGGCGCAATTCATCATAAATCGTCGCCAACATCCGCCCACATTCGCGCATATCCTTCATCTGCTGCGGCGTTTTTTCGCCAGTAATTAAAGTTGGCATGCGTACGCCGCCTCTTCATAAATCCGGTCATGCACTTCGCCAGCCGTACCGACGCCATCCAAATGGACAATCCTAACGCCCGCCTCGGCAAAAATCCCCAACACCGGATACATTTTTTGCCGATAAATCGTCATTCGCCGGGCAATTGCCTCTGGCGTATCCTCCAACCGACCGCGCTTTTCTAGCCGCCGCATAATTTCCGCCTCCGGCACTTCCAGTGAAATCACCGTATCAATTTTCTCATTCATCCGCGCCATGTACTCATCCAGCCATGCCGCCTGCTCCTTCGTCCGCGGAAAACCATCAACGATAATATTCGAATATTTTTTATCGCGCGCATCCTGCACCGCCTGCTCAAACACTTGGTAAATCAATTCATCGCTCACCAACTCGCCCGAGCGTAAAATATCAATCACCGCCGGATCATTACTTCGGCGCAGCATCTCGCCGGTTGATAGCCATTTCCAACCCTGACGTGCCGCCAGCATCTGCCCCTGCATACTTTTACCAGCCCCCGGCGGCCCAAATAATAAGATCATCCTTTGCTCCTTTTCTGTGTTGTTATTGTTTTGCTAGCGTTTCTTTGGTAATTTTCGCAATCAAGGCGCCGTCAGCCGCATTGCCGGCTTTAGTCTTCACCGCGCCAATCACCTGACCCATCTGCTGCATCGTCGCACCCAAATCAGCAACCGCTGCCTCGACCATTACCCGAATCTCGTCTTCGCTCAGCTGTTTAGGTAAAAATTCCTGTAAAATTACTGCTTCTTTCTCCTCTGGTTCAGCCAATTCCGCCCGGCCATTCGCTCGGTATAACGTGGCGCTTTCTTTGCGTTTTTTAACTTCGCGGGCAATAACCTTCTCGACTTCTACATCGTTTAGACCCTCGTCACGCTTACCGAGCGACACCTCCTCGTTAAGGATTGCCGCCTTCAAATTACGCAACACATCGCCTCGAAAACGATGCCGCCCTAGAAGAGCGGCTTTCATCTCATCAGCAATATGCGCTTTTAGCGCCGACATTAACGCGTTGCCCCCATACGCATCCTGGCTGTTTTCTCGGCTCGGCGCTCGCGGCGAATAATTGCTTTCTTGCGGCGCTCAACTTTGGAAATCGGCTTGGCAAATCGCATCACCGACTTTGCCCGCGCGAGGACACCGCTCTGCAGCACCCTGCGATTAAAGCGACGAATCACATTCTCGTTCGCTTCTTTCTGATCTTTACGTGTAACTTGAACCATACTTTTTGGATTATAACAGATGAGAAATATTTTTGCAAAACAAAACCCTCGCCCTGATTAGCCTCGGAGCGAGGTTTTGTGTGGTGTCATTGTCTCAGAGGGATGTAGCCCGAGTATCTATACACCGATCTCTTCAGGATTCTGCTGAGCTTCAAGCCAACCCTGCAGCACCCGCATCTGGTCGAGATCTTTATTTTGCTCTTCAAGCGCAAGCTCTTTAAATGGCTTCGCTAGATCTGGGTTACCATACTCTGGGTCAAGTACCCACTGGTTACGCTCCAGCCAGTTAGCATGAATTAACGTACCATACTTTTCTTGCACCTCTGGGTCAGACAGATCCAAAGCACGGATGTTATCGGCGCCCACCTCATCCACCAAGCTAATGAGGAATTCTGCACCACCACGGTTCTGCCCTTTCCAATATTCAGAAAACTGATCGTACGGCGTATTAGCAATGTCAATCACCATTGGCTCCGCTAAAGTAAGAGCCACCTCTGGAGGATATCCTTCACTTTCTAGCTGCGCCGCCACATCTTCGGGAGACTTTCCTCGCAAATCTTTTTCGCCATTTGCCCCGCGCCATGCTGGTTCAAACGTACCATCTTCACGTTTTGGATAATTTTTTTCAGCATAATCCCGCGCCAATGGTATCGCTAACGACTCAACACGTGGGTCTAGACCTTGTTCTTTTTCAATTTTTTCATAATTTTGTGTCATGTTTGTTTCCTTCCGCATGTTTAGCAAGCTTTATATTATGGGCTCATATTACTCTCTCGCGCGCGATTTGTCAAGTCACCAACATTCCCTCAAAAACCACAAGCCCACACAACATAACATCGTTGCGAATTTCACAACGAAAAAACCACTGCACTCAAGCGACTAGCTGTCATCTCCAGACAAAAGTTGTAATTACCACGTCAATCAAACAAAGCCACGTGAACGAGCCGTCCCTCAACCGTCCGCACTCCCTGCCACTCGTTGACGGTTGACTGAAACCACGCCGCCACCTCGTCGCCTGGCTCGCGGAAAAACTCCTCTGGCGCGTTAAATGCCAGCATCTGCAACACTTTACCATTTTTATCACGCAGCGCTAATTTAACGTGTTGCCCGTCCGCGCCCATTCGTCGCATGCTCAAAACTGATGCCCTGGTAATTTTTAGCACTGGTTCGGGATTACCATTGCCAAATGGCTCCATTTTCGCCAGATTTGCCACCAATTCCTCATTAATTTCCGAAAAATCATCAATTTCTACATCAGCTCGTGGCAATAAATATCGCTCTTGGTTTGTCAGCTGCAGCGAATCATAAAACTCATTCACACGACGACGAAAATCGTTAATTCTCTCAGTCTCCAGTGTCACACCTGCCGCCGCTCCGTGCCCGCCGCCTTTGATGATAATGTCATCCGCTGCCCGCACGGCATCTGCCGCTGAAAAATCACCAAAACTGCGCGCCGAACCCGTTGCTTCCTCGCCGCGCTCGCCAATGATAAACACCGGCTTTTTATATTTTTCCACCAGTTTTGACGCCACGATGCCGATAACGCCGTGATTCCAGCCATCACTACTGACCACCAACACCCGATCATCAGCCAACTGCTCGGCTTGTACGCACGCTTCCTCAAAAATCGCGTCCTGAATGCCACGCCGCTTAACGTTCAACTCCTCCAACTTCTCGCTTGCCTCTAGCGCCGCCAGCCCATCACGCGCCGTCAGCATATCCAGCGCGTACTGCGCTGTTTCCAAGCGCCCAGCCGCATTCATCCGCGGCCCCAAACCAAATCCCAGATGCCGGGCATTAACCTGCTCTGGTTCAATACCCGCCACCGCCATCAACGCTTTCAGTCCTGGACGTTGTTGTTTTTTCAACACCTCCAAGCCCCAATACACATTTGCCCTATTTTCATCAGCCAACGTCACAATGTCACAAACCGTCCCCAACGCCACCAAATCGAGCAGCCATTTTTCATAGCCGTCAGGTAACCCATCTAGTTCTGTCTGCAGCGCCTGCACCAACTTAAACGCCACGCCCGCACCGCACAAATCGCGGAATGGGTATGTATGACCCGAAAACTTCGGATTAACTGCCGCAATACTCGGTGGCGGAGTCTCAGCGACATTGTGATGATCCGTCACCACCGTATCAATACCTAAACTAGTGGCATAGGCAATTTCCACATGGCACAAACTGCCGGTATCCACTGTCACGATCAAATCCGCTCCCATATCGCGCACCTTGTCCACCGCACCCATGGTCATGCCATAACCCTCAACAAAACGGTTCGGAATGAAAGCATCGACGTCCTCAAAACCAAACTTACCAAAGGCATCCAGCAGCAGCGCCGTAGCGCTCAGTCCGTCAATGTCATAATCGCCGTAAATGACAATTTTTTCGCCCTGCTCCCGCGCCTGTTTCAACCGTGCCACTGCCTTTTTCATGTCTGGCAGCAAAAACGGATCATGTTTCACAGCCATATAATCTGGCTGCAAAAAAGCCTGGCGCGCTGCCCGCGTCGTCAGACCGCGCGCCGTCAAAATCTGCTCGAATAAGGTCATCAATCTCTATCAACCGAGCCGCGCTTCGGCCGGGCCGCATGTTGCTGCGACTTAATCACCATACTCTGTAATTCCTTGAAAATCGGGAACTGCTTGTTCGTAAAGTATGCCCGCGAATTGCCCTGCTTTTCACTCCTCAGGAAACCAACCTTCTCTAGCCGCTTGAGCTCGCGCTGAATATTGCCGGGATCTTCCTTGATCAGCTTGGCTAGCCCCCGAACATGCGTATGAAAATCAGGATACTTGGCATACACAACTACGATTTTGCGTCTCACTCGTGATGTAATAAAAATGTCAAGCATTCTCTCCCCATATTCCCTTTCGTTACCACTCAGTGTATCACAATTTTACAACACCCGACAAGCTTTTTTCGACAATTATACGCCCTACCCTTCAGCATACGTGCTTACACCCTAAAACGCTCATGATTATATTCAACCAGCCAGCGCGGTATAATAAAGCAAGACATGCACTACTATTTGGTATCACCGATCAAGATCATTCGTGCCGATGCGCATTCGTTTACCTATGCACACCCTGAGCAGCTGCCAGTCGGTGCGCTGGTCGTTATAGAAGTTGGCTCAACTCAGTGCGTTGGCATCATTATGTCGGCAGTCGTTAAGCCCGAGTTTACGGTTAAAGAAATCGTCCAGCTTTTAGATGACGCTCCCGTGCCGCTACCGCTCATCCAAACGGCTCTGTGGATGAGCGGCTATTATCATACGCATCTCGCGACCGTCTGGCAAACCATTCTGCCACGCGGTTTGACGAAAAAGCGCCGTCACATACCCGCACGCGCCGCCAGTCCGCAGGCCTCACGACCACCGACAACAGCACTCACGCCCGACCAGAGAGCCGCCATCACTGCCGTTGACGACATGCTCCCCGGCAGCGCCCTACTACATGGCGTGACCGGATCCGGCAAAACGCATGTCTACATTGAGCTCGCCCGGCGGTTGGTGGACGAGGGTTTATCGTCAATTATTCTGGTGCCAGAAATTGCCCTCACATCACAACTCGTTAGCGAATTTGCGAGGTATTTCGACAATATTATCCTCACCCACTCGCGTCAGACCGAAGCCGAGCGGCACGTGACTTGGCAACATGTTATCAATTCACGCGACCCGCTCATCGTCATCGGCCCTCGATCAGCCCTGTTCATGCCCGTCCAGCAGCTGGGGCTCGTCGTCATTGATGAATGTCACGAACCCAGCTTCAAACAAAAACAATCGCCCCGCTACTCAGCGCTGCGTACTGCGGCCATTCTCGCTCGCCAGCACGAAGCCAAGCTTGTCCTCGGCAGTGCCACCCCTACGATCAGCGATTATTTTCTGGCAAAAACTGCTGGCCGGCCTATCATCGCTATGCCCACGCCCGCCCGTTCAGACGCCGTCAAGCCACGCATCTCGCTGGTTGATATGACCAAGCGCACAAACTTTACTCAGCATTTCTTTCTCTCTGATCAACTACTCTCGGCTATCACCGACTCGCTGAATGACGGTCATCAGGCCCTCATCTTTCACAATCGCCGCGGCACCGCCGCTATCACCCTATGTGAACAATGTGGCTGGAACGCCGGCTGTCCGCGCTGTTTTGTGCCACTCACCTTACACGCCGACCAGCACCAGCTCCTCTGTCATATCTGCGGTTTCACTGCAACCGTCCCTACCAGCTGCCCCGAGTGTCGTCATGCCGATATCATTCATAAAGGCCTCGGCACCAAGCGCATCGAGGCAGAATTACGCAAGCTCTTTCCCGCAAGCACCATCGCCCGCTTCGATGCCGATACAAGTACCAACGACGCGGCCGATAAGCGCTACAATGAGCTCAAAAACGGTTCAATTGGCATCATCATTGGCACCCAAGTGATCGCCAAGGGCCTCGATCTACCGCACCTACGCACTGTTGGTGTCGTCCAAGCTGACGCCGGGTTGACACTGCCTGACTTTTCCTCAAGCGAGCGCACCTTCCAGCTCCTCGCCCAAGTCGTTGGCCGCGTTGGCCGCTCCCATCACGCCACCGACGTCATCGTCCAGACCTTTCAGCCGGATCATCCCGCCATCCGAGATGGGCTTGCCCAAAACTATACTGATTTCTACGCCCGCACTATCGCCCAGCGACGCGCCACTGACTTTCCACCGTTCGTCTATCTACTTAAATTAACCTGCGTCTACAAAACCGAAGCTGCCGCCATCCGCAACGCCAAAAAGCTCGCCCAGACACTGCGGGCAGCTGCCCCGGCCGACGTACGCATCCTCGGCCCAACACCAGCATTTTATGAACGAGTCCGCGACACGTACCGCTGGCAGCTCGTCCTTAAAAGTCCCCGCCGCAGCGACCTTGTCAGTCTCCTTGATCTCGTACCACCCGCTCATTGGCAGGCTGAGCTCGACCCGACCAGCCTCCTCTAACCACCTGTGCTATAATAATCACAATGACTAAAGACGATATTATTGCCCTACCCAATCCGCACCTCCGCCAAAAATCAGCTAAAATTCACATCATCACCGACGAGGTGCGCCAGTTATCAGCCGATATGATCGCGGCCGCTCTTGACTGGGAAGATTCTCGCCCTCATGAAATCAGCGCTGCCCTAGCTGCCATCCAGGTTGATCGCCTCGAGCGCGTCATCATCGTCCGCAGCGACTTTGACGACAAAGCTACTCGCGAATTCACCACCTTGATCAACCCCGAAATTGTCAAATACGAGGGAGAAATTGTCGCCGATTTCGAAGGCTGCCTCAGCGTCAAGCACGTCTACGGCAAAGTCCCTCGCCATTCTAAAATCCGCGTCAAGGCTCTTGATCTCGACGGCAACGAGATTCGCCTCAAGGCCGAAGGCTTCCTCGCCCGTGTTATCCAGCACGAGATCGATCACACCAACGGTATTGTCTTTATCGACCATATCCGCGACCAGCACGACGCTTTTTACACGCTTGATGATTCTGGTGAATTACAGCCGCTTGATTATGAAGCCGACATCAAAGATAATGCTCAGCTGTGGGACTAACATGCCACCAATCATCTTTTTCGGCACCGAAGCGTACAGTCTGATTACCCTTAAAGCACTCTACGAGGCAGGATTTCCCATTTGCGCCGTCATCACCAAACCCGATATGCGTAGCGGCCGTGGCCACAGGCTCACCGAGCCGCCAGTCAAGACCTTTGCCCGCCAACACGGCATCCTCGTCTGGCAACCCAACAAACTCCGTGACCTAATCCCCGATATCACCGCCCTTCAGCCCGTCGCCGGCGTCCTTGTCGCCTACGGCAAAATTATCCCCCAGTCAATCATTGACCTCTTCACTCCTGGTATTATTAATCTCCATCCCTCGCTACTGCCAAAATGGCGTGGCCCTTCGCCCATTGAGGCCGCCATTGCACACCAAGACTCAGAAACCGGCATCTCCATTATGCAACTTGACGCCCAGATGGATGCTGGCCCAATTTACGCCCAACACCGTCACCCGCTCACCGGCACTGAAACCAAACCGCAGCTATATGATGAGTTGTTTGCTGCTGGCAGCGACCTGCTCGTACGCACGCTGCCGGGCATCCTCGCCGGTACGCTCCAGCCAACTCCACAAAACGACGCCGATGCCACGTATTGCCAACTGCTTTCCAAGGATATGTCGCTCATTGATCCTGCCACCATGACCGCCGCAGCCACCGATGCCCATGTGCGGGCGTATCTCGGCTTTCCACGTAGTCGTCTGCGCATTCATGACCGTGAACTCATTATTACCAAAACTCGTGCCTCAGACGCCCCAGAATCGCCGCTGAGCGTTAAGTGCTGTGATGGACGATATCTTTCTATCCTCGAGCTGATTGCCCCGAGCGGCAAACAAATGGCCGCAGAGGCGTTTCTCCGCGGCCATCAAGGCTAAGTTCATGAGCTAAGGCAGCTTAAAGGCTCGCTCTAAGCTTGTCCCGGCGCCGAGGATGCACCCATACCGCCTAAAATAGCCTCGCGGTTAGTTATAATCTCCTTCTTCAGCTCGTCCATCGTTGCCGCCACCACATCGCGATAATCAGGCCGGTTTACCTCTAGCCACTTCGTCGCCGCAAACTCGTCTTTTAGACCAGGATTATTCGGATCAGCCTTGGTCGCCTGCACCAGCCGCTGGAACATTGGCTCCTGCTGGTAATTTGGTGCGTGTTTGGCGAGAAATTCATCCACTGCGCCCGGCGCCTTGTCGATAATGTTCGCAAACTCATCCAGCTGCGCGTCGGTCATCCCCTGACTCAGCCGCTCGCCGACCCGTAGCTCCAACTCACTATAAATATGCTGCAAAAACGGCTTCTTCTGCTCATCCGGCAGCTGATCTAGTCCTAATTCTTTCAAAAAATTATCATCTAGTTGGAACATATCGTCTCCTTTGCTTCACTGCTCTTTTGTCTATTATATCAATTCTTCATGTTTATACCAACTCACTAGCGATTGCAGCCAAGAGACCCGACCCATAGCCACTAAAGATCTCTCTCGATATGCCTACCTCTCTACAAAACCTGCGCTTTTGCCCTGCGGCACTCTCACCTCTTTCCTGCGTTTGTTTTATTTGTTAGATAGCTCGTTATTATACGGCTCATTAATGCCAAGTAGGCGGATGGCCCCCCAGCCAAATATCTTCCTTATACTGGCTGCTCCCTTTTTTTCCGAGCCATTTTTCAACTCAAGGTCACTCCCCTGTTGCTTCTGCTTTGGGTCATCGCCTTCTCGCCCTGGATCTAGTTTGGCTGCTTCACCATCTCTATCAACAGTCAGGCGCGGTGGCTTATTATTCTGCCACCATGCAAACTCATCAAGTAACTTCTTTTCTTTTGATAGATAAAATTCTCTCACTTGTTTTGACAGGGAGGGCTTGTCAAGTCCCTCCTCCACCTCCTTGAGGGCGGTAATAACATCACGCACTTTACTGAACCACGAGATCAGATCATACTTAGAGACATCTTCTTCATAGCTATTCAGAAATTCTTTGTGCTTTTCATACTCTTGCTCGTAAGCCTCTCTCAGTTTCTTGACCTCGGCGACTGTTGTCAAGCGACCCTCTCTAGTATCATCACCCGAAGATCCCTCTGGTCCCGCGGCGCTAGACCGTCGTGACTGATCACTATTATCCGGTCCACTTGAAGCACCGCCGCCAAATATATCAAGCTGCTCATTAATCTTATCAATCATACTATCTACTATTCCAATACGGTGTAGCAGCCGACACCCCTTTTCACTTTCCTTATCTTTAAGATCGTCATGCTCTTTCTGCAGATTACGTCGCCGGACCTCTAGTCGACCGCGGTGGTTCTTTAACATCTCCGTTCTCTGCTCCTCCCCAGACAACTCACCTAAGCCCTCCGGCCCGCCTTGGCCACCGCCGCTTTCGCTGGTCACTAGTGCTGGTCGTCCGCCAGCTTTCAATGGATCAGTAGCCGAACTGTCGAGAGCGTCGTTTAGACCCTTCATCAGCTGTCGCACTTCACGCATCAGTGCAGCTTTGCTTACGAGATCAATATTTGGGTTACTGTTGCTAATAACTGCTTGCGCGTCGCGCATAAAGCCAACGGCTTCATTCATCAACTCTTTTTTTCCAGACCCTTCCCCTTCACTGCCTGAAGCCCCCTCTGGCCCCCGCACCGGCTTCACCGGAGCTGTTGGCACGGTCTGGGTTGGCTCGGACTGTGTCGCCGGGGCAGACTCTGGGGCTTGAGGTGTAGCTGGGAAAGAAAGGGTTCGCTGGGTGGCTGCTTTGGTGGCTTTTTCTTTAGCGACATTTTCGGCGTTATCCATGATCTTAGTAAGCTGACGGATACGTTGGTCGATGGCTTCTTGGCTTAGATCGTAGGTTTCGGCTCGTTCAATGAGTCTTTGGAGGATCTCGTCTTGGAGATCATCAGCCATAGTCTTGTCGCCACGAGCAAGGGCTTCTCCGGCAGCGGTTGCGAGGTCAGTGAGACTCGTGGCCTCACGCTCACGGCGTGCTTCGTTGAGGGTTTGGTTATAGAGGTCTTCTTCGGATGGAAGTAGGTTGCCATTTGGATCTTTGCCGTATTCGTCGGGGCGTTGGTTGAGGTAGGCTTCCCAGTCATCTTGTGCGAGTTGTGCGAGCTGCGCTTCTTCCATTTGTGCGAGCCGATCTTCTTCCTCTTGCTTTCGTAGATCTGGGTCAAAGAGCGCTTCAGTGCCGAGATCGTTGGCGTCAAGCTTTCCCGTAAAGCGAGGGTCTGAGTCTAGGGAATATGACGAGGAGGTTGCGGCCTCTGGATTGAGAGACTCAGATGAGGGTACTGGTGGGCGGTTTGGGTTTTTGAGCATTGTGGTGGTTCCTTTCTGGGGGGATCGCGGTCGGCACTTTTGCTACCGACTAGCTTATGTTTTGAATGGTAGCAGATTTTTGGGGGAAAGTCAACCTATTCGTAACTAGTCTTAACAGGACTGTGCGGCATAAGCCTACAGCGTCTTCTTCACCAGCTCCCGCGTAAAGAACTCCAGCGTGTCACCTTCCTCGACAACGACTTTTCGCGTAGTTTTGAGGCTGAGCCCACACATTTCACCCTCAAACACCTCTTTGGCTTCCTGATGTTGACGCTGGACGGACGATACTTCAACCTCGGCAATATGCTCATCGCCACGCTTCAGGCGCGCCAACAGGCCCTTATAAACCTTACCCGTCATCACTTCACCACCAGCGATCACCTCTTCGCGCACCGTTCGGAACACGCCCTTAACGCTCAGCTGGCCGACCTCGGTCTCGACGACCTCTGGGGCCAGTAACGCTTCCATGGATTGCTTGGCGTTATCAAGTAGTTCATAAATCACTCGATACAGCCGCACCTCAACATGCTCACGTGCTGCCAGGCGCTTCACTGCTGGCGGCAGATCAACATTAAAACCATAAATGACCGTGTTCTCGCCAACTGCCAGATGAATGTCATTTTCTGAAATATTACCAACCCCACTACCGATGACATGTAGATCCACCAAGCCACCTGTATCAATCAATTTCAGGCTATCAATCACCGACGTGAGCGACCCCTGAACATCAGCCTTGACGAGAACATTGAACGACTCAGCGTCATGCTGCTGACTCATCATTTTCAAAATATCCGAGCTGGTGACATTGGTGCTGGCAGCCATTTTTTCCTGCTCTAGGCGCGCTGCCTGCGCCAAATGCCGCGCCTCTTTCTCATTTTTAGCCAACCGAAAGCTATCACCAAACTGCGGCAGCTCCTTAAATCCAGTTACGTTAACAGGTGTACTCGGGCCGGCCATTTTCATTGTCTGACCACGAAAGTCCGACATTGTTCGTACTCGACCGTACGCCGTGCCGGCCACCAGATAATGCGCTGGTTTTAGCTGACCGTGCTCGACGAGTAGCCCAACCACCGCGCCGCGCCCAGTTTCCATATGTGCCTCAATTACCAAGCCCTCCGCCGGGACATCCTCATCCGCCCGTAGATCTTCCATATCTGCTACGAGTAGCACCATGTCAAGCAGCTTATCCAAATTCTGGCCAGTTTTAGCACTGACTTCCACCATCACCGTATCGCCGCCCCACTCCTCAGGATTAAGGCCATGCTCAGATGCCAGTTGCGTTTTTACCAGCTGTGGGTTGGCGGTATCTTTGTCAATTTTATTGATCGCCACCACGATTTTCGCGTTAGCCGAACGGGCAAATCGAATCGCCTCGACCGTCTGCGGCTTGACGCCATCGTCAGCCGCTACCACAATAATCACCACATCAGTCAGCACCGCACCATGTTGCCGCAGCGCTGCAAATGCCTCATGCCCTGGAGTGTCGAGCAGTGTAATCATCCGCCCATTACGCCTCGTTTGGTAGGCACTAATGTGTTGCGTAATACCACCGGCCTCGCCTGCAGCAGTCTTGTTACCCAAAATCGCATCCAGCAAGCTCGTCTTGCCGTGATCAACATGCCCCATCACCGCCACAATCGGTGGACGCGGCACTGCCCGTTCCGACAGCGTATGCTCCACACGCGCATGACCAACGGCCGCCTCCTTTTTCTTAAGCGTTACCTCAAGGCCCAGCTCTTCAACGATAATCGACGCCGTCTCAAAGTCCAACCGCTGATTAATCGTCGCCGCGATACCATTCTTAAACAGCTCGCCAATGAGCGTCGTGACCGGTAGATTCAAGGTAGTAGCGAGCTCTCCGACGGTTACTGAATCTGCAATTGCGACAATCTTTTCTGTCATCTGCTCGTGCTCCTTTCATCGCCGGCGTGACACCTCGGCGAACTGTTTACATTACTCTTTTTCTATAGGCTATTTTTTCTTGCCGCCAGCCAGCGACAGCGAAATCTTGCGATTATCTTTATCAATTTCGAGCACCGTAAAGGTCTTGCGCTCATTTAATGTAAAGACTTTCTCCGGGTCAGTCCCATCGCCACCCAGCTCCGAAACGTGAACGAGAGCCTCGACAGCTGGACTTAGCTGCACAAATGCACCAAACGGTGTAATCCGTGTGACTGTACCTTCGACGTCCTCGCCTGACTTGAACTGCTCCACTTCATCCAGCCATGGGTCCTTCGTCAGTTGCTTCATGCTCAAGCTGAGGCGCTCCTTGTCGATGGCGATAATCTTTGCCTCTACGGTCTGACCAACCTTGACGTAATCGCTCGGATTGTTGACCCGCTCCCAGCTAATTTCTGAGATATGAATCAGTCCCTCAATTCCCTCAACGTTCACGAATACACCAAAATCTACCACGCCAGTCACGATACCCTTGACGGTATCACCAACCGACAATTTCTCAAACCGCTCCGCCAGGCCCTCTTTGATGGCCTCTTTTTCGGAAAAGATGAGCTTGTTCGCCTTGCGATCAGCATCCAAAATCCGTACGCGAATCTCTTTGTTGACCAGCACGTTAAGCCGCTGCAAGATCTCGTCCTTGTCACTTGAACCAACTCGCGGATAATGCTCAGCCGATAGCTGCGATACCGGCAAGAAACCGCGCACCCCTTCATATTCAGCCAACAGACCACCACGATTGGCGTCATACGGCGTCACCGTTACAATTTCACCGCTCTCCAATTTGGCTGCAACCTCGTCCCAACCACGATCGCGCGCCGCTTTACGCATACTGAGCAGTGAATAACCGTTGTCCAGCTCAACCTCGACAACACTCGCAGTTACCTCATCACCTTCGGCGTAATTGTTCGACATGCTCACCTCGCGGCGCGGCACCAAGCCAACGCCCAAAGGCCCCAGATCAATCAAAACTTCGTGTTTCTTTATTGATAAAATAGTTCCGTGCACAACCTCGCCCGCGGTCAGCTGTTTCACGGAGTCGCTCGCCTGAGCAAGCAGATCGTCCATGGTCAATGGATTTGCCATACGTCCAAATAGACTCCCATATTACGTTAATATTCTTATCCAAGCGGCCTGCCAAAACAGTCACCTCTTGGAGGTCTCGCTTTATTATATCGTAGATAACGCCTCGAGTAAAGAGAAGGAAGCTAAACTACCAACATTGACCGGCGATAAGCAAAGCCCGCGGCCACAATCAGCCCCAACACGAAGCCAACTGCCAACGAGTCAGCCGGCCCAGTTGCTGGTAAGCGGGATGACCCACGGCTATTGTTTTGAGCTGGCGGCGTTGGTTGATTCTGCGCGTGTTGTTGAGGCTGCTGCTGCGCGGACTTATTTGACTCAGCCGAAGAAGTGTCTTTTTTCTCATCGCTCTTCTCGTTCTTCTTTTTGTCGGCCGATTTATCGTCAGGCTTCGTGTTGTTCGTCTCTTTTTGCTGCTCACTCGTCGCAGCATTTTCCGTCGATGAGGCAGCCTGGTTCTGTGCTGATAATTGTCGCAACCCGTATAACGTTGCCAAAGCGATCGCCGCCAAAATAATCCCTACAATCACGTAGATTACGACATATCCTCGCTGGCGGTTCTGCTTCATACTATTATCTCCCTGATGTTACTAATACTTACTGTACCATATTGTCACCGCTCTCGTAAAGGGGTATACTAGCTTCATGATTATTGCGATTGATACTGGAGGCACAAAAACATTAGTCGGACGATTTACCGACAACGGCACACTAGAGACAACAACTCGGTTTGCCACCCCAACAGACATTACGGCGTATATCAAACAGGTCATTGACACTATCGCCGTGATCGCCGAGGGCGCACCTGTTACAGACATCTCGATCGGCCTACCCGGCACCGTCACTGACGGTGTCGCTACATATTGCATTAACCTCGGCTGGTGCGAGGTGCCCATCCGCGACCTCCTGGCCGACCACTTTCCTGACGCCCAAATCATCCTCGAAAATGATGCCAACCTCGCCGGCCTCGCCAGCATACGTCGCCTTGAACCACAACCAGCCTGCGGCCTCTACGTCACTATCGGTACAGGCATCGGCACCAGCATTATCCTCAACGGCACACTCCACCCCAGCCTACGCAGCAGCGAAGCCGGTCATATGCAAATCGCATATCAGTCAACCATCGATTCGTGGGAAAACCTCGCTTCCGGACGAGCGCTCAGTCAACAGTTTGGTGAATTATCGGACGCAACACCGCCCGAAGCTTGGTTTGAGGCTGCCAAGAGACTCAGCTTAGGACTGCAGGCACTGATCGCTGCTATTCAGCCAAACGTTATCGTTATCGGCGGCGGTGTCGGCCGCTACACCGATAAATTCTCTGCATCACTAGCCGGACTTATCACCGAGAAACTACCGTCATTTATCACCTGCCCGCACATCGTTGGTGCAGCACACCCCGAGGAGTCTGTACTCTATGGTTGCTACGATAACGCTATCGTCCATCGTTAAGCAGCTGGCCAGCGATTACCCAGAGTATCAGTTCCGAGCTGGCGATGTTTTTTCGTGGTCACACCATTCACGGACTATCACTTATATCAACGAGGCGTCACCAGCTGCTACCGCCCAGCTGCTCCACGAAACTGCCCACGCCATCCTAGACCATCATCACTATACTCGTGATATCGACCTAATCGCCATGGAACGCCAAGCCTGGGAGCTAGCTGTCCATCAGTTAGCCCCGCGCCATAACATTACTCTAACTATGAATGACGACGTCGTTCAGGATGCGCTTGATAGCTACCGCAAGTGGCTACACGCCCGCAGCACGTGCCCGACATGTAGCGCTGTCGGTATAGAAATCGCCAAGCACCACTATCGCTGTCTCCACTGCGCTAGCAACTGGCGCGTCAACGAAGCTCGATCCTGCGAACTCCGCCGCTACCGCGAATAGCCCTCTACGAAAAGAGGGCTACCGCATCATTTTAAGCAGTTTGGCTACGCGGCCAGCGTCACGTCGTCTTGGGTCGTTGTCTGTACTGTTGATACCGTCGTTGCTGGATTAACTGTTGTCGTGGCCGTCGTCGTTGCCTTACGCCGACGAGAAATGCGACCACCTTTAGCACCAGCGATCCGTGCCAGAGCTGGGTTTGCCGCAAAGCCACCGGTCCGTCCGTTCCGACCGCCCTTCGCGCCGATCTTGGCATAAAAGTCTGGGTCACGCGCTAAGTTTTTCGCTGCCGCTTTCATACCGCCAATTTTTGTACCTGCCATGTGAGTTTTCCTCCCTAATTAAAAAGATTTCCACATCATTTACTATGGAAACCCTCGCCTTTATATATCACACATGATATGTGTTATGTATACATATTATCATACTGCTCATACTTTGTCAACATTTACATAAGCTATTTTTATTGTGAATAAAATATTGCAATCAGCGATTTACTTCGCTATAATAGAACCTGTCACTTTGTGACGGCACCTGTTGGAGCTTAGAAATGATGAGTTCCACCACTCAAAAACCACCCTTTCTGCGAGATGGGTGGTTTTTGATTGTGAAAGGAATTTCGCCAATAGCTAAAATTGTCTACATCGAAAGTTACCCCGACAACGAGAAAAATACGTATACTCATCTTCAACTTTCCGACTACAAAGCCCGCGTCTATAGAGCTAGCTCAATGACAAAGACGCGAGGGGCCTGGCTATACCATCCTCACTTCAGTACCGATTAATGCACCGCCAACAGCTGCGCCGCCGGTCCAGCACCAGCTGTCATCGCCACAAACTGCGCTCTCGTCCAATAGAGTCGTCCTGCGATCGGGTCATTAACATAGAACCCGAGCGGATCGTGCGGCTCACCGCGAACCCCAACAATGAGGCGTACATGCATCGGTATTGGCCCGCTGACCGTCCGACCTGACGGCGTCCTCCAACTATCAATTTTTGCGCCAATCCGCCATACGCCCCACGCAATGACTGGATTACCGTTATGAATTTGCTGTGCTACGAAATTCGCATTGGCACCATATGCCACTGACGTCCTGCGACCATACTGCCCAGCCGCCCGTGCCACCGGACCAGCATATACACCCCAGCCCGTTCCCGTACCTTGGTTGCCGTTTACGTCGCCCACAAACTGCGCATTCGGATCGTCCCACTCATTTGTCGCCTTGTCTCGTGGTCGTGGACGGTACCCGAAACGCTGCAAAATGTTCCAATCATTATCATGTACACCACGATATGCCAAGGCCATACGCAGCGAGGCCGCTTCGCAGCTTTGGGCGTACGCCTGACGATAGAATGGTACGTTATTGAGTTTGACGACCCGTGAATTAGTTGTGAACGATGTCGCAATTCGCTCTACACTCGGCAGTCCAAATACTGGCTGCACGCCCGGCTCTACCCAAACCTGGACTTGCCGCTGAAAGCCCATATTGACCACCCGAGCAACCATCGTATTACCACGCCAGGAAATACTCTGAACTGTACCAGATGAAACCCTAAGGCGATCCTGGGCGCTCTTGTGGTCAACTGCCTGATCAAAGGTTATCCATACATCCTGCGCCGCTTGATCAACAGTGGTTCGCCACGGGGACGCCCCCACACCACGCACATGCCCATTAGTGGTAAATATCTTTTTTACTTCCTCGACGAGAACACCTCCACGAGCTGTCCGTAGGCCTTTAGGAATGGTGTATGTGTATGTCTTGCCCGGCTCCAATTTATCTGCCTTGAATACGTACTCGGTATCGCTCCGCCACGAACCATTACCAGCCGTGTCAACCGCTATATTTGGCCGATCCTTTGCATCAATTGCTTCCTGAAACGTCAACTTCAATTCATCTGATGGCGTTACTGAATGCTCTTTAATCGGTGACCCAATCGCCGGTAGTGGCGCACTCTTCACCGTAAAACGTTTTAACTCTTCCTTCTGGGCTTTATCGTATAACTTGAAGGTGTACTGCGTGTCAGGTGCTAGTAGGCCAGCATATTTCCATGAAAATGTTTGATCATCAGACGACTCACGCTTCAGCCCAAGCGCTGGCTCAGTCGTCAATTCTAGATCGCGCAATTTACTCGCCCGCGACCCCAAACGCACCGTCAACGCCTGGTCCATCGCGATCACCTCTTTGCCGTCCAGCGATGTCGTATCCACTCGTGGTGCTTTTTGCGTCTTGAACGATACATCATGGATTGTCGCATTACCAAACAGCGAACGTCTCGCCCCCGGGAACGCCACGGTGTAATTTGTATCAGCTGCCAGTGGCTGGTCGGGCGTAAACTCCATCTCAAAAACGCCGAACAACTGTCGCTTTTCGCGCCACGTACCACGCACTTCTGGCTTAATCTCTGGCCTCACCTCGCCAAGCTGTTGATTAAACTTCAGGCGAATCGGCCGGTCAATCGCCTGCAAATCCTCGTCGGACACGCGCTCAGCGCCGACATTGCCACGCGTTGTGATAACAAACAGCACTCCAACTACTACCACCGTCAATGCAACAATACCGCCACCAATAATAACCCACGATTTTGGCCGCCTCAACCAAGACGCGCACATCACCACAAACCCCCCACGCTCCGACCTCAGGGACTCTGGCTGTTCTGTTTGTTTTTTATCCATTTCCTCATCATTATATCATACTTATGCTACTCGCAAGCGCCTCTGGCAAAAACGAAAAAAGACTCCCTATTCGGAAGTCTTTTTTATAATTCGGCACCGTGCTAGTTTCCCACTTTCGCAGTATAATCGCCGCTGAGGAGCTTAACTTCTGTGTTCGGGATGAGAACAGGTGTTTCCTCCTCGCCATGGGCACCGAAGGAGGGGGTTTAAAGCGCTTGGTTCCACATATACTCGCGTGGTGGGCCAAACCCCTTTCTTCGATGTCCAATCAAATCAGCACGAAATTGAATTGTTAATTGGCTGGTACTTGTTGAAAAGCACCAATTACTAGTCAAGTCTACCTTATCCGCGAGCGTTATGCAAGCATAAACGCTAGCAGACAAGGACATAAAAAGGCAATGGGACTATTAGTACGCTTTAGCTCCATGCATTGCTGCACTTCCACCTTGCGCCTATCAAACAGATAGTCTTTCTGTGTCCTCATAGGGAAACCTTATCTTGAGGTTAGTTTCGCGCTTAATATGCTTTCAGCGCTTATCTAGTCCGCACATAGCTACTCGACAATGCAGCAGGTGGCCACAATCGATACACCAGAGGTGCGTCCGCCCCGGTCCTCTCGTACTAGGGGTAGATCCTCTCAAGTTTCCTATCGTCCATACCGGATATAAACCGAACTGTCTCACGACGTTCTGAACCCAGCTCGCGTACCACTTTAATCGGCGAACAGCCGAACCCTTGGAAGGTGCTCCCCCTCCAGGATGTGATGAGCCGACATCGAGGTGCCAAACAGCGCCGTCTATGTGAACTATTGGGCGCTATAAGCCTGTTATCCCCAGGGTAACTTTTATCCGTTTGCGCTGTCGATCCCACATTCATGTACAAATGTACGTACAGCGGATCACTTGCTCCGACTTTCGTCTCTGATTGGAATGTACTCCTCACAGTCAAGCTGGCTTGTGCGCATACACTATCACTTCGATTTCCATCCGAAGTTAGCCAACCTTTGAACGCCTCCGCTACTCTTTAGGAGGCAACCGCCCCAGTTAAACTACCCACCATACACGGTCCGCTAACCGGATAACGGTCAGCGTGAGAACACAATCACAACAAGGGTGGTATTTCACTTGGTGACTCCACAAATACTGGCGTATCTGCTTCAAAGTCTCCCACCTATGCTACACATGTTGAAACCGTATTCAATGTAAAGCTGTAGTAAAGCTCCATGGGGTCTTTTCGTCCTGGTACGGACAGACGGCATCTTTACCGCCAATGCACTTTCACCGAGTCCTTCGCTGAGACAGTGCCCACATGATTACTCCATTCGTGCGGGTCAGAACTTACCTGACAAGGAATTTCGCTACCTTAGGACGGTTATAGTTACCGCCGCCATTGACTAGGGCTTCAGTTCGCACCGTGAAGCGCTCCCCTTAACCTTCCAGCATTGGGCAGGAGTCAGCCCCTATACATCCACTTTCGTGTTAGCAGAGACCTGTGTTTTTGATAAACAGTTCCGTGGGCTCTTTTGCTGCGGCCCCCACATCGTTAGATGCCAGAGATTCGCGTTCAAAAGAACAATTCATTTGCTCTATCTCAGAAAATTCGTTTTGTGATTAAAAATGTACTCTTTAACCTATTATTCACTGAGTGAACGCGGCTGATATCCACCGAAGTGGGGGCAGACCTTATCCCGAAGTTACGGTCGCTGTATTGCCGAGTTCCTTAGCGAAGGTTCGCTCGTAAGCCTGAGTCTACTCGACTCGAGCACCTGTGTTGGTTTGCGGTACGGGCGGCTAAGTCCACTAGGTACACCTGCTTTTCTAGCCAGGGCTTTCACCAAAATTGCGACTCCGAAGAATCACTTTCACTCCCTTTGCGTTCCCGCTCGGTTGGACGGATAAACCATGAATCCGCTTCGATTACTTCCCCGTGAACAGTGTACAAAACTTAACCGGTTCAGGAATATTAACCTGATGTCCATCGCCTACGCTCTGCGCCTCGGCTTAGGCCCGACTAACCCTGAGATGATTACCATGGCTCAGGAAACCTTGCTCTTACGGCCGAGAGGATTCTCACCTCTCTTATGGTTACTCATTCCAGCATTCTCACTTCCTACCGCTCCACCGAACCTTCCGATTCGACTTCACCGCTGATAGGAACGCTCCTCTACCACGCCAGATAAATCTGACATCCATATCTTCGGTATAACGTTTTAGCCCCGTTACATTTTCCACGCAAGATCTCTTGACTAGTGAGCTGTTACGCACTCTTTAAATGAATGGCTGCTTCTAAGCCAACATCCTAGCTGTTTAAGAAATCTCACCTTGTTTCCCACTGAACGTTAATTTAGGGACCTTAGATGATGGTCTGGGCTGTTTCCCTTTCGAGCACCGATCTTAGCACCGATGTTCTAACTGCCGTGGTTACACACATGGTATTCGTAGTTTGTTAAGGGTGGGTACAGTTGCCCGCCCCAGTCCTTTACAGAGCTCTACCCCCATGTGCTACTAACACGACGCTAGCCCTAAAGCTATTTCGAGGAGAACCAGCTATCTCCGAGTTCGATTGGCATTTCACCGCTAACCACAAGTCATCCAAACACTTTGCTGCGTATCCTGGTTCGGTCCTCCACCACCTGTTACAGTGGCTTCAACCTGCTCATGGTTAGGTCACCCGGTTTCGGGTCTAATCCTTACAACTAAACGCCCTATTCAGGCTCGCTTTCACTGTGGCTCCGTCAATTGACTTAACCTCGCTGTAAAAATTAACTCGCTGGATCGTTCTACAAAAAGCACGCCGTCACCGGACAAGCCGGCTCCGACTCCTTGTAGGCACTAAATTTCAGGATCTATTTCACTCCCCTCCCGGGGTTCTTTTCACCTTTCCATCGCTGTACTAGTTCACTATCGATCGTATATTATATTTAGCCTTGGCTGGTGGTCCAGCCAGATTCAAACAGGGTTTCTCGTGCCCCGTCCTACTCGATAAAACATACATAAGGTCAGCGTCGTTTTCGCGTACACGGCTTTCACGTTCTTTGGCTAGTCATTCAAACTATTCTGCTAACCACGCAACTTTCTTACCTTACTACCAGTTGATAGCCTGGTATCACAAATCAGATTATTTGAACGAATCAAATGCTCTGACTTGGTCATATGTAATATCACAACCCCTTGTTAAGTATTCGTCTATCAACTTATTTGCCTAAATAAATAGGCAAAAACTTAAAAGGTTTGGGCTGTTGCGATTTCGCTCGCCACTACTTTCGCAATCGTTATTTACTTTCTCTTCCTCATCCTACTAAGATGTTTCAGTTCAGATGGTTCCCGCTCGCTTGCCTATGTGTTCAGCAAGTGGCAACATGACATGACTCATGCTGGGTTTCCCCATTCGGAAATCCCCGGATCAAAGCTTGTTGACAGCTTCCCGAGGCTTATCGCAGTCTTCCACGTCCTTCTTCGGTAATATACGTCTAGGCATCCATTTAGCGCCCTTGAGTACCTTTTTATGCATTGACTTAACTAGTAGTTGCTACTTTACAATTACTGTTACCGTCAATTAAAAACTCAATTTCTTCTCTTCAAATTGTTAATGATCATGCATCGCGTTTGAGTGCACATCTCGACCCGTCAAAATAACGTAATCTAATCTACACTCAACGATATTATCACCACTGCCCTCGCACGTTTTTGCAGTGTGTTGCCAGAGGTTCTCCTGAACATTCGCGTAACTAGTAATCAACTATACAGCAGCTGTAGTTGTTTTGCAAGAGTTTTTTCAAAGTTTTTTCACCTTTTTTGACTCGCTGCGAAAATCCGCGCCAACTGCCTCGGAGATATGAGAAAAACCATCCTTTTTTAATAGCTCCACCAGTCCGCGATTAATTCGCCCGATTAGCTGCGGCCCTTCAAAAAATAGCCCGGTAATCAGCCCCACCAGGCTAGCACCAGCCTTAATTTTGGCATACGCATCCTCAGCCGAAAACACTCCGCCGACGCCAATAATCGTCAATCTATCGCCGTATTTCTTATATGTATGGCGAATTAGATCTAGGCTATGCTCGCGCGTTGGCTCGCCGCTCAACCCGCCGCGAATTTCATCAGTCAGCGGATCTTTGATGTCAATTTTACTACGGTCTTTTACCAAATTAGCCACTGTCACACCCTGGACGTTATGCTGAACAATAACTTTCAGTAGCGAATCGAATTGTTCTATATCGTACAAATGCGGCATTTTTACCCAAAACGGCACATCGCGCGACACGCTGTCAAGTGCTGTTAATAATGCATCAAGCGACTCTGTCTCAATAAACGGCTCCTTACCGGCGTTGGGGCAGGATATATTAATTTCTACAACACTCGCCAATTTGTTGTCACTAATATATTCTGTTGCTTTTTTCACATCGTCAATAATTGCTTCCTTCGTTAGTCGAGTACTCATACGCTCACGTGTTGTTTTATTTGCTACAACTGCCACTGACACAACTGTTGGCATGTTATCCAACCGCCGTCGATTACGACGAATATATCTGCTAATCTTTCTGAGACCATAATTTGGCATACCAGCATACACCACCACCGACTTTGTCTTCGGCAAACGATGAAACCATGGCCGCCGATTCCCTTTCCTCGGCTCTAGCGTCACCGACCCGCCCGAAGCAAACCCAAAGCCAACACTCTCCATCAGCGGCGACAGCTGGACATTTTTATCAAATCCTGCCGACAAGCCGATCGGATTACAAAAAGTAATACCGCCCACCTCCCGCCGGAGCGAGTTATCTTGAAAACTCCACGACTTACGGATGGCCCACCGAACAGGCGGCGGTGCCTGTGCCACACGACCGCAGAAAACAATCAGCTTATGCGTAAAGTCTGGCGTTAGCAAAAATAACAGTGGTTTTATAACATATTTATACATCTACTTACAGTATAGAGTAATTATTTATTAAAAGCGATATTCGTAAATAAAAACACCCCCAAACGGGATGACTGTTTATTTGGTGGGCGACAAGGGACTCGAACCCCTGACCCTCTCGGTGTAAACGAGATGCTCTAGCCAACTGAGCTAGTCGCCCTTATCAAAAACGTGATGGGTAATAGGATTACCCTCCAAAAGGTCATTATACCTCGCTCTGTTCAACATAATGACGTTATGGTGGGCGATGAGGGACTTGAACCTCCGACCTCGTCATTATCAGTGACGCGCTCTAACCAGCTGAGCTAATCGCCCTCATTGCAGTCTTGGTGGAGTGTCGTAGACGTAAGCCTACTTCACCCCATATGGTGGAGGCACAGGGACTCGAACCCTGGACCCCCTGCTTGCAAAGCAGGTGCTCTAGCCAACTGAGCTATGCCCCCATCTCGCCAAGACTTTATTCATTGTACCGTATCTTTTTTATTCTGGCAAGTGTATAATGGAGATATGTATTATAAATTTACCTTTGGATCTTTTTTTGTCGGCCTCATCGTTTTGATTATCGGCGCCGTCATGACTGTCTACCACCAAAAGTTAGCGGACAATCTCGCGAGCGGCATCAGTAGCTACGAGCGCTTCAAGTTCTGGGGTCTGGTCGTCTGTGGAGTTGGCTTTGGGATTATGCTGTGTCTCCACACTATCCCGCTAGGCTGGCTGGCAGAATCGCTATTCGGTCGCCGATAGTTCCGCAGCCATCGCCATATCGCGTTCTGCCTATGCTCAGCCACACTGAAAGGAAAGGCCCCGTCATTAGTCATAGACGACAAAACACCCTCCAAACAGGAGGGCGTTTTTATATTAACAACTTGATTGTGCAATTCATCAATCGACTTATCGTAGAGAAGGTTTTGAACTTTGTCTCGTCCCTAGAAGGACTATTGTAAATATGTAAGCTCAGCATATTTACGAGACCGACCTAGCTCAACTTGTGATTGCTCGACAAGCTGGCATCTATTCTCCCTAGAAAGGAGGTAATCCATCCGCACCTTCCGGTACGGATACCTTGTTACGACTTAACCCCAATCATGCCCCCCACCTTAGGCCGACGAATCGGACTTCGGGTGTTGGTCACTTTCATGGTTTGACGGGCGGTGTGTACAAGACCCGGGAACGTATTCACCGCAACTTGCTGATTTGCGATTACTAGCGATTCCGACTTCATGCAGGCGAGTTTCAGCCTGCAATCCGAACTGGGACTAGCTTTGATGCGATTTGCTTCACCTCGCGGCTTCGCTGCGCATTGTACTAGCCATTGTATTACGTTTCTAGCCCAGGACGTAAGGGAAATACTGACCTGACATCATCCCCTCCTTCCTCCCCGTTACCGGGGCAGTCCAAGTAGAAAAATACAACTACTTGCAAGGGTTGCGCTCGTTGAAGGACTTAACCTAACATCTCACGACACGAGCTGACGACGGCCATGCATCACCTGTCACAGGGTTCCAAAAGGCACAGTCTGCTTTCACAGACCTTCCCTGGATGTCAAGCCCTGGTAAGGTTCTTCGGTTATCATCGAATTAAAGAACATAATCCACCGCTTGTGCGGGTCCCCGTCAATTCCTTTATGTTTTAGCCTTGCGGCCGTACTCCACAGGCGGGATACTTAACGCGTTAGCTTCGCTACTGAAGGGGTCGATACCTCCAACAGCTAGTATCCATCGTTTACGGCGTGGACTACCCGGGTATCTAATCCGGTTCGCTCCCCACGCTTTCGTGCCTTAGCGTCAGAAATGGCCCAGTAACCTGCCTACGCCATTGGTGTTCCTTCTTATATCTACGGATTTCACTCCTACACAAGAAATTCCAGTTACCTCTACCATTCTCGAGTTTAACAGTTTGAATAATAGTCTGTATGGTTGAGCCACCAGGTTTCACTATTCACTTATTAAACCGCCTACGCAACTCTTTACGCCCAGTCACTCCGGATAATGCTCGCACCCTACGTATGACCGCGGCTGCTGGCACGTAGTTAGCCGGTGCTTATTCATGAGTTACCGTCATATTCTTCACTCATAAAAGAAGTTTACAACCCGAAGGCCTTCATCCTTCACGCGGCGTTGCTCCATCAGGCTTTCGCCCATTGTGGAAGATTCCTCACTGCTGCCTCCCGTAGGAGTCTGGACCGTGTCTCAGTTCCAGTCTGGCTGATCATCCTCTCAGACCAGCTATGGATCGTCGGCTTGGTAGGCTATTACCCTACCAACTACCTAATCCAACGCAGGCTTCTCCCAAAGCGGATAAATCCTTTAATCCGAAGACCATATGCGGTATTAGCTACCCTTTCGGGCAGTTATCCCTCACTTTGGGGCAAATTCCTACGCGTTACTCAGCCGTTCGCCGCTCGCCGACATTCTGCACCATCAATTCGAAATCACCCTAGACACTCACTCCTTTCGAAATGATACGGCTGATTTCCTTCGGAAATCCCCGCGTCCAGGCTTCAAGTTGACAGTGCAGAACTCGCTGCCGCTCGACTTGCATGTGTTAGGCACGCCGCCAGCATTCATCCTGAGCCAGGATCAAACTCTCCGTTAAAAATCTACTTTGTATCAAAGTATTAAGGCTCTACAAAAATATAAACTGACGATGATATTGCACAATCAAATTGTTAAAGACCATAGTCGGGTTTGTGTACCGCTTTCGCTTCACCTAACAAATTAGCGTGATTGTCGCTTGGCTCGCACTCCAGCAACCAGACTGATATTCATCTTACCTGATATTAGTGGTCAGGTCAAGGGTTATTAGCAATTATCTTGTAGCGAAAATTACAACAAAGGTTACAACCGTGCCCACGGCCGCCCCGACAAGCATTTCTGGCAGTGTATGACCATGTGCCACCCTAATCGTTGACAGCTTTGGATAATCTTTTCGCACCACTCTATTGAGCAAGTCACCTTGCTGCCCAGAGGAAAATCGCACCATCACCGCATCATACAACACGATCGCCGCGAACCACGCAGCCAGGCCAAACAGCGGACTTCCCCACCCCTGGTAGTGGCCGATGGTCAGCGCAAGCGACACCACCGTTGCACTGTGAGCACTCGGCATACCACCCGAAAACAATACCGGCGAACGAGGGTTCGACTGCGTGACTCGACGATTACGGCCAAACAGCCGGGCCAGATGCTTTGATGACTGCGCTACAAACCACGCGATGCCCGGTATCAGGAGGTATTGCATCGGCACTTGGCTACTCCTCCTCTGGACGTTTCTCCATTAGGCCAATCGATGACACCGCATCGCCATCACTCAACCGCATAATCGTCACACCCTGGGTTGTTCGACCGAGCAACTTGATGTCACTCAAGCCCAGGCGAATTGTTTGACCATTTTGCGATACTAACAGTGCTTCATTCATCGTCGGATCAATTGTCTGCACTGAGATAATTGGGCCAGTCTTTGCTGTCACGATTGCCGCCTTTATCCCGACACCACCGCGCTTATGACTTGGGAAGTTAGTCACTTTCGTGCGCTTACCAAAGCCCTTTTCGCTAATGACCAGTAGTGTCTGCTCATCGCTGGTAACGATATCCATGCCAACAACGCAATCGTTCGGACGTAGACGCACCCCGCGTACGCCACGAGCCGCTCGACCCATCGGCCGGGCATCCTGCTCGTTGAAACGAATCGCTTGACCAGCTGATGTTGAAATAATTACATCACTTTTGCCATCTGTTTTCTTGATCCAGCGCAGCTCATCACCATCGTCTAGCTTAATAGCAATAAGCCCGTTCGTCCGGATATTGGCATAGTCGCCAAGCGGAGTCTTCTTCACCGTACCATGCTTAGTTGCCATAAATAGGTAGCCCTGGTCACCAGCGTTCTTCTCGTGTTTAATGATAGCGGTGATCTTCTCTTCTGGCTGCAGCTGGAGCAGGTTCACCGCCGCTACACCTTTGGCACTGAGACTGGCAGCTGGCACTTCATACGCCTTCAGACGGAAAATCCGACCTCGATTCGTAAAGAACAACAAATAGTCATGGGTGTTTGCTGGCACCACCTGGTCAATGATGTCCTCCTCTTTGGTGGTCATGCCGCGCTTGCCCTTGCCGCCACGGTTTTGCTTGCGATAGTCACTGAGCAGGGTCCGCTTGATGTAATTCTCGCCAGTTAGCAAAATGACCGCTTCCTCATCTGGAATTAGCTCCTCATCAGAGAACTTACCCAGTTCATGGTTGATAATTTTACTACGCCGCTCGTCGCCGTACTTTTCCTTCATCTCTAGAAGCTCAGTCTTGATAATATTCAAAATCTCTTGCTCGTCGGCCAAGATAGCCTCTAACCTTGCGATCAGCTTCAGAAGTTCGCGAAGTTCATTCTCGACCGCTTCACGCTCAAGTCCAGTCAGGCGTCGCAGCTGCATTGCCAAAATAGCCTTGGCCTGGATCTCGCTGAGTCCAAACTTAGCGCGCAGATTCTTTTCCGCTTCATCCTGGGTTTTTGAGGCACGAATCGTCTTGATCACCTCGTCAATGTGATCCAGCGCAATCTTATAGCCTTCCAGAATATGCGCCCTCGCCTTGGCCTTTTTCAGCTCAAACTCAGTACGGCGGCGCACCACAGACTGGCGGTGTTTCACAAATTCGCTCAGAATATCGTGCAAGCCTAAGATCCGTGGCTGCATAGTGTTGACCAATGCCAACATGTTGTAATTAAAACTCGTCTGGAGCGCTGTTAGTTTGTACAGCTGATTCAATACTTTCTTTGGATACGCATCTTTTTTCAGCTCAATGACAATGCGGACCTTACCTCGAGAACTTTCATCGCGCAGGTCAGCCAGTTGTACTCGCTTTTCTTTATGCAATTCACCAATCTTTTCAATTAGTGTTGCTTTATTTACACCATACGGGATCTCTGTGACGACGATCTGATGCCGCCCCTTCTTGGTCTCCTGAATCTCCGCCACTGCCCGCATCATTACACTACCGCGACCAGTCGCATATGCCTGACGCATCGGCGCGCCTCCATAGACAATCGCCCCCGTCGGAAAGTCCGGGCCCTTAACGTGCTTCAGTAAATCATCAACTGTCGCCTCAGGATTATTGATCAGCTCAACCGTCGCATCCACCAACTCGCCCAAGTTGTGCGTCGGGATACTCGTCGCCATACCAACAGCGATACCAATCTGACCGTTCAATAGCAAGTTTGGTAATTTTGCCGGCAGCACGATTGGCTCACGCTCTGAGCCGTCAAAGTTATCCTTGAAATCAACCGTTTCTTTCTCGATGTCAGTTAGTAGTTCTTCAGCTGGCTTGTCGAGTCGCGCCTCAGTATAACGGTGAGCGGCTGGTGGATCTCCGTCCATTGAGCCAAAATTTCCCTGGCCCTGCACCAAGGTATAGCGCATCGCCCAATCTTGCGCCAGACGCACCATCGAATCATAGATAGCTGAGTCACCATGCGGGTGATATTTACCCATCACATCACCAATGATACGCGCTGATTTAACGAATTTTGCAGTACTACGATTGCCGTTTTGGTTCATTGAATACAAAATACGGCGATGCACCGGCTTTAGACCATCGCGCACATCCGGTAATGCCCGGTCAACAATGACACTCATCGAATAGCGGAAGAAATTATCTTGCATCACATGTTCGAGTCGACGTCGCTCTAAGCCTGCTGATGCCTCGGCTATCATGTCTGGTGTTGCCTCAATTGACTCGTGGTCACTGGTTGATTGTATCTGTTTGTCCTGATCACTCATGATTAAATATCCAAATCCTCCAAGTTAGCATTTTTTGCCCAGCTTTGAATAAAGTTTTTGCGCAAACTCACGTCATCGCCCATCAACCGCGTAAAGATTGCGTCTGCCTCCTCGGCATCTTCCACGCTGACCTGAATCAATACACGATTTTCTGGATTCATCGTTGTCTCCCACAGCTGGTCGGCATCCATCTCACCAAGCCCCTTAAACCGTGAGATCGTCACGCCAGCCTGTTTGGTGACATCCTGCTCATCGTCAATCACCGTGCCACGATTCTTCTTATCAGCAATCAAATCTGCCAAAACTTTGTCTTTCTCCGCCTCGTCATATGCGTAGATTTTCTTCTGCCCGCGGTTGATGGAGTATAGCGGCGGTTTAGCAAGATATACATAGCCACCCTCAACCACCTCTTTCATATAGCGGAACAAAAAGGTCAGAAGCAACGTTGCAATGTGACTGCCGTCAACATCAGCATCGGTCATGATGATAATTTTGTGGTAACGCAAACCATTGATATCAAACTGATCACCGATACCAACACCAAATGCCTGAATCATCGCTACAATTTCTTTATTGGCAAACATTTTGTCAAGTCGCGCCCGCTCAGTGTTCAGCACCTTACCACGAAGCGGCAAAATTGCCTGGGTTTTACTGTCGCGGCCCTCTTTGGCCGAACCCGCTGCCGAGTTACCCTCAACAATATAAATTTCGCTATCACTCGGGCTCTTACTTGAACAGTCCCACAACTTACCTGGCAGTCCCATACCATCAAGCGCACCCTTACGGATCACATTGTCGCGAGCTGCTCGCGCTGCCTTGCGTGCTCGCGCCGCCAAAGTCGCCTTACCGACGATCTTCTTGGCAACGCTAGGATTCTCCTCCAGGTAATATGAGAAGTATTCATTCATCACCTGCTCAACATAGCGGCGCATCTCTGGATTACCAAGTTTATTCTTGGTCTGACCCTCAAACTGTGGATCGGGCAATTTAACCAAGATAATCGCCGTCAAGCCCTCGCGAATGTCGTCACCGGTCAGGTTATCTTCCTTTTCTTTCAGCAGGCCATTCTTACGCGCGTAGTCGTTGATAACCCTCGTTAAGGCTGAGCGAAAACCGATCAAGTGCGTACCACCATCTGGTGTTAACACGTTGTTGGCGAACGGCTTTACTGTCTCAATGTAAGTATCATTATACTGTACGGCAATCTCTACCATGCAATCTTCAACCTGTCTCTCAACATAAAAGACATCGTTTGATAAAATATCTTTACCAATGTTGAGGTGCTTCACGTAGCTCTGAATACCGCCCTCAAAGTAAAATGACTGTCGCTCACCTGTTCGATTGTCGATAACCGAGGTGTGCACGCCTTTGGTGAGGTATGCCTGGTGGCGCAGATAACTAACCACCCACTTATAGTCAAACTCCACCGTCTCCTTAAAAATCGTTGGATCTGGGTAGAATATTATGCGCGTTCCGGTTGACCGATCAGTTTTACCAACCTTCTTCAGTGGTTCAGCGATACCACCAGTTGCAAACACCACGCGGTACAGCTGACCATCACGCACTACTTCAGCGATCATTTTGGTTGAAAGCGCGTTTACCACGCTTGAGCCTACGCCGTGGAGTCCAGATGACACTTTGTAGCCGCCGCCGCCAAACTTACCACCAGCATGCAGCACTGTCAGCACGGTTTCTAGAGTAGACAAACCAGTTTTTGGATGTTTATCAACCGGAATACCGCGCCCATCATCAGTCACCTGCACACCACCGTCTTCTAACAGCACCACCTCTACTCTCGTCGCATGGCCCGCGATTGCCTCGTCAATTGAGTTATCAGCGATCTCCTTAATCAAATGGTGAATACCATCATACCCCGTGCTACCAATGTACATTCCCGGCCGCTTACGCACCGGTTCGAGACCCTCCAAAACCTGGATTTGCGAGCCATCGTAGGCTTGCTTATCTGTTTGTTTAGCCATGCTTCCCTCACTATTTCTGATTTGTCAGCTATTTACAACTCCCCCATTATACCGCAAAAAAAGTGTTCACTCAAGCTATTTGCGTAAAAGCGATCACTGTGCTATAGTGGAGACGGAATTTTTACGAAAACATAAAACTAATGGAAAATAAGGAACGGCATGTTTAAGAAAATCGTCTCCCACCTCGCGTTTAGCCCAAGCCTCATCCAAGAGCTCGGCTTTTACGCGAAACGCCTCCACAAAGAGGAAATCACTCGCAAAACCGGTCTCATTCTGACCGCCCTAGCGCTCATCGTGCAGTCATTTGCCGTTTTTCAACCACCTGAATCTGCCAATGCCGCCAATGCTTCAGACCTTGTTTATGGCGGTATTCATACGAAATCACAGCTGCTCGCCGCGTGGGACAATAACTCGCAAAATTATCGTGACATGCTGCAGCACGCTGGCATCACACGCGAGAACTTGGCGAGTGCTCGCGACTCTGAGATCAGTACTCGCAGCAGCGGCCGCGATAATGGCTGGCAGTCCTGGAGCCGAGTTTCACGCTTCGGCCTTCAGCGCGGAGAAGTCCAGTTTCAGGTTGGTAGCCTGACGCTATATTCGCGACCAATGGCTGAATTTGACACCGGGCGCAACCGCAGCGGCTCAGGCTCATGGTATAAATCATTTGTCGGTACGACTAGCGAGGGCAAACCGTTTGCTATCATGAAGGCCTGTGCTAACATTATGCTCAAAGAATTGCCAAAACAAAAACCGAAACCAACCGCCGCCTGTAAATTACTCGAGCGGCCCGTCGTCACCGACCGTACCAAGGTCTCGATGACAGCGTATGGCGATGTCCAAAATGGTGCGACTATCGCTGGCTATACCTTTATCATTAAAAACTCAGCCGGCACCGAGGTGCTCCGCAAACGTGTCAATACCACCGCTACGAGCACGTCATTACAGCACACACTCGACAAGGACGGCACGTATACCGTGTCCGTTATTGTCCACACCAGCCTCGGTGACCAGACGAATAGTGCCTGTGCTTCGACCGTTACGATCAGTCCAAAACCACGCTGTCCACTTAACCCAAGCCTACCGATAGACCATCCCGACTGCCAGCCGTGCCCAGGCGACGCCACAATTTGGGTCAAAGACACAACCTGTAAAGCCCAGGTTACCCGCACCAAGGCGGCACATAACCTGACCTCTGGCGGCGATGCCACCAAGAAAAAAGCCAACGCCAGCGACCGCATTGAGTATAAGCTAACCGCTAAAAACGAAGGCAAAGCTCCAGCAACAGTTGATCTGAAGGACGAGTTATCCGATGTACTAGAATATGCCGATATCTATGATAATGGTGGTGGCACCTTTGATAAGGAAAAGCGCACCCTTTCTTGGCCACGAGTCACCCTTAAACCAGGCGAGCAAAAGGTTATAACCTACGTCGTCCAGCTCAAGGGTCAACTTTCGGCTAAGCCACGCGGCACCAGCGACCCGTCATCGTATGACTGCCGTATGACAAACGTCTTTGGTACCAGTGTCGAAATCGTTGTCAACTGCCCAACGCCAAAGGTCGTCGAGCAGACCGTCGCTACCCTGCCGCGAACCGGCCCTGGAGAAAACATGTTATTTGCCGGTATCATTGCGGCTGTTGTAACCTTCTTCTATTGCCGCTCACGACAACTGAGTAAAGAGGTCCGCATCATTCGCCGTGATATTACAGCGGGAACGTTATAACATAGGGAGGGTAAATATGTCAGAAAAAATTCATGGGGCTAATCCAGAGTTAACAGAGAACGCTCGCGAACTTGAGCGGTCAGCCGGCGAAGTAGAACGCTCAGCGGCTGAAAAATTAGAGGAGCGGGCTGAACGAGCCGTCGAACAGCAACACGAAGGTATCGACAAAGCTCACCGTGAGGCATTAGAACAAGCCGAGACAAGCCAAACCGCTGAAACGGAGAAGCCAGCAGCCTCAGAAACACCTCGCCAGATCACCAAAGACGACCGCACTGCTAGTTACCAAAAGACGATGAAAAAAATGCAGAGCGAACTACCGCCAGCCTCACGCGCCTTTAGCAAGGTTATTCATAACCCAGCTGTCGAAAAAGCCAGCGAGGCTATCGGCAACACCGTCGCACGCCCGAACCTCATTATTGCTAGCGCACTTGGCGCAATTTCCTCAGTCGTCGTCTACTTTATCGCCCGCCATTACGGCTACGTTCTCTCTGGATCAGAAACGATCATTCTCTTTGGTTGTGGTTGGGTTATCGGTGCCATTATTGAGTACGCTCGCGTTGGCTTTCTTAACAAAAGATAATTTAGCTCACGCTTAGCGTAGCTTAATCGATACCTCACCATTATCGTTGTTATCACCACGCAGGTCGAGGCGATTTTGCGGCTCTGCCTGCCGCAGTTCTGCCGCCATTCTATCAGCAATTGATAGCGGCGCGGCCTGCGCAGCCACATCCGAACCAGTCACTGTTGGCGCAGACGCCAGATGTCGATCCAGCGATCGTGAATTATCATGATGGGGGATATCTATCGGCTGCCCCGATGGCCTGTTCAACGAAGCACCAACTCCCTGCGGCATCTGGCCAGCCGTCTGGGCGGGCATAGCAATACCTTGTGGCGCAGCGCCCTGCCCAATCTGTGACGGCCGCATAGAAGCCGACTGCGGTTGTGTGCCCGCCAAGCCCGGAGTCGGCGATACTAATCGCGACGGAGCTGGCTGCCCCGGCTGCGGAGCTAGTGGCGATGGCGCGCCCAATCGAGACCGCCCCGCACCTGGAGCAGCAGCACCCACAGCCCCTGGTTTACCACCACCAAGTTGTTGACGTTTTGACAACCACTCGTCCAGGAAAGACGAACCGCTCTTTGTAGCCGGCCGATTGAGTGATGGGCCAGTCGACGAAGCCGCTGGCTTTTTATTGCGACCAAGCCGCTCAAATATCTCCTTCTCAACCACCGCGCGTGGCTTGCCATACTTTGCTGCCGATAGTCGCACCAACGCATCGCGAAGCTGATTGTTAACCTGCCCCATCGGTGGCACCCAGTTCATGCTAAACGGCGCCGACGGCACATTATTGATCATCACCGAAGCGATCGACTGGAAATTTGGTAGCTTTGATAAGTCATCAATATCAAACACCGGCTGAAACTTCTTGACCATCAATTCCGCGTCGGTGATACCAATACGCCCCGAGATAACCGTACCAATGTTACCGATGATAGCCTCGCGAATCTTCTCTGTTAGCTGTGTCATAAACTGGTTACCCATGATCAAACTCAGCTTATATTTTCGCGCCTCAGACAAAATTGATTCAAAACTATCAGTCGCAAAGTTCTGAACCTCGTCAACATATAGTGAAAAGTCTTCACGCTGCTCTTCCGGGATATCAGCCCGCGACATAGCCGCCGCCTGAAACTTCATGATAAAGATAATTCCTAGTAGCTTAGCGTTCAGCTCACCAAGCTTACCTTTCGACAAATTAACTAGCAGAATCTTCTTATTATCCATAATCTCACGGATATTAAAGCCTGACTTCGTCTGACCGATGATATTACGCATCGAATCATTAGAGATAAATGGGCCAAACTTCGAGACCACCCACGATATCACCTCACCGGCCTCATTTGATCGCTGTGAGGCCGGAAATTCCTTCGTCCAGAAATCAATCACCTGCGGATCAGTGACGTACTTCAGCTTGCTCTTCACAAATTCTGGATCAATGAGACACTTTGGTACATCAATAAATGTTCCGCCAGCCGGATCCGCCATTAGCAGCAGCGCACAGTTACGGAAAATATGCTCAAGCCGTGGCCCCACAATACCGGTATGTCCCGGATCGTACAGTCCATACAGCATGTTAATCGCCTCCTGCACCAGAAAGTCCTTTTGATCTGGACTGTCGAATTCAAACATATTAAGGCCAATCGGATTTTCCATATCGGCGGGGTTGAAATAGATAATATCTTCCACTCGCTCTTTCGGCACCTTCCCCATGAGCGACTCGACCAAATCACCGTGCGGATCGATCAGCGCAAATCCTCGGCCATCCATCATGTCTTGATACGCCATATTTTCCTGCAATACCGACTTACCAACACCAGTCTGACCGATGATGTAAACGTGGCGACGGCGGTCCTTCGTACCGATACGAATTGGCTTTTTCGTACCGCGAAATTCATTGTAACCAATCAATAATCCCTCGTCCAAGACATCAGTCGGCCCATCAACCTGCTTGGACATCTGCCGCTTAACCTGTGAAGTTGGGATGGCAGTTGCGCTCGGCAAGTGAAACAGAGTCGCCATCTCAACACTATTAAGGATATTACTGCGAATATGCTGCGGGAAAAACCGCATAATATACGCCGTAGTCATTTCCTCAATATTATTTGTCAGCGAAAAACGAAAACCATTATTGCGTGGCGAGTCAAACATCGCAAACGCAGCGATAATATTTTTAAGCAGCACCTGTGAACGAGCGGCAGTATTTGATGAAATTACCACCCGCACCAATACCTCATACGCCGGATAACGCGTCTTCTCGCTAACGGCATCAACCTCTGCCTGCTCTAGTGACGATAGCTGTTTATCCTCAGGCTTGATCTCACCTTCTTTTTCTTTTGCCGACTGTGGTGGTTTCCACAACGCCTCAAAAATATCCCCGACCATTGAGATATCAACGCCCGCCACCTTCGTTGATTTCTTGCCCTTGTTCTTCTTCATTTTCTCAACATGCTCTTCTGAGGCACGCGACCAGCCTTCCCGCGCCGGCCGAACCAAGAACTGCAAGCCGATACCATCGTCTTTTGTCGCCGCCGACATGGCATTCAGTAGCGCCCGCGACGCATCTCGCTTTGACTCCTGATATGTTGCGATAGGATAGACGAACGACTTACGAAGCGAGAATTCGCCGCCAATTGTCCCGCTCATCTTGCCAATTTTACTAAACACATTCGTATCAGCCACCTCCTCCAACCGCGCCGCCGGATAAGCCGCCGCAATCGCTTGGCGAATTACATCAACCAATACCGTCGGTACCACGGCATAATAATGCACCAAACCGCCACGCGCAATAATCTCGAATGACAAATGGCGCTGTCCATAGAGTCGACTCTTGAATCCTTTCGTGGCCGTGCTTGATATAATGTTATACATCACTTGCGCTTGGCTAAGAATTTCTTCCGTCAAATCACGCTGGTCACGACTCGCCCCATCAATATCTTCACTTGATGGCGGCAAGTGAATCAGTAGCGGCACCATTTTTAGCCCGCGCTCATAATTTTTTGCTTCACGTAGCATCTTGCGATACTGCAGTGTAACAATCGTTACACCGATCGCCAACACTACGACGACGATAAAACCAGTAATTAACGGTCCGCTATCCATATTCCTATCCGTTCGATTGGCCCATCTCCCTGTTGTATCTCTTTTTGAGGTAGTCGGCCTGTAGCTGCGCAATTACCCGCGCTCGCTCGTATGGATCATCTTTTGTCAAAGTAATAATCCGTTTCAATTTGTCAACCCACTCCTTCTCAATCAAATCATCATCACCAGCTATCAGCGGCGTATCGTCAGTTGACGTCGTCGTCGACGCGGGAGCCTGCACCACTGGAGGCACCGGCACCGGAACGGTCGGTAGTACCGTTGCTGGCATCGGTGAGTTCGCCACATTTACCGCTGGGCGTTCGGCAGAACGTCCCTCAGCCTCTACCTGATTTGCATCACCATCCAGCCGAAACTCACCGCTTGAAGCAGGCGGTAAACTCTCAACCGGTGGACGCACCTGAGGCAACTCTGGATTCATACCTATATTGTACCACGTTACCGATAGAGTTCCTACGCTCTAAAATCGTTTGTGTATGTAAAAACAACCAAGGCCCAAAAAAAGCACCAGGAGCAAGATATCCCATGCCGTGACGCCACCAATTGATTGCATGCCAAGTAAGATAACCGGTATAAGCCCGATGATACTCGCATAATAATATAATTTCAACGGCGTTACCGAGGCCAAGCCACGATACATATTATGTCGAACAACACGCATTGCCACACGCCTCGCCGCGACCATCACTAAGTAACAGCACGACGCAGTTGCTACATACAGACACACAAAAAACGCCAGGACGCCCAACGGACCAACGCTCATTGGCGTCACCGTGTGCACCAATACGACATCTGCTGTCACAGCCAGCGCCGCGACTATAGCAACATACCGACACTTCATACTCACACTATACCATAGACTAAGGGAGCCCAAGCGACGAACCATTATATGATCAAGTGAACCATCCGCCGCACTCAATAACTATTAGGGCGCGGTCACCTGTTCAAAGTCCGCCGCTCAGGGCAACTGACCGCTCCGAATTTCGGAGCATGTCCTTGCGCAACGTTCCTCATCCCGCACATCCAGTAGTCTCATTGCTAATCGCCTAACAAGGATTAACTGGATGCGCAGTGGTACTAATTATACGCGCGCTCAACGCGTCACATTGCAACCATCAACTGAACGTTAACGGTTATGGTTCGGCGGAGCATCGGCAACACTATGGCAGAATAACCTTTTTGTTATTCCGGCTTCATACTGCTGCCGACTATACGCCAAACGACATGCGTTACTGTGAATTCGGTCACGTAAATTGTTAATGTTGTTATTATTGTACTGATTTTTGCTTTTTATTTTCCTAAAAGCCTGCACTAATACTATCATGTATATGTTTATCGGTCAATACTTCACATAAAAAATATGTTGTATTTATAACATTTTTGTAGCGATCTTTACATATTTTCATCTGTTATGTTCTATGAAATGTTTTATACACAACATTGTAATATAAACATATGCTTATTATACCGCCCGCTAGTCCATAGTTCTTGTATAGCCACTCCATACGACATCATAAATCTAACAAATAATCTAGCAATTAATGCGGCCCGCTGAACGTCCATACAAATAAAACACCAAAACAACCAAGCCCTCAGCATATCCCGTTTCGCCATCTCGCGGGTAAAACACCGGCTGTGCGGGGTACCAACCAAGAACCGCCAGGGCTCAACCGCCTCGTCCGGCAACAACCTATATTTTTCATCAAACTGCTTCACTAACCCTCTAAATTATGTGGTATTTTTTACCTAGATTTTTTCTCAAAAATTATTGACATAACCATTTTTATCATTTACTATAGGGGTAGCTTCTGAATAAAAAAGTTATACACAACTTATCAGGGGCCAAAAATAAACAGCACACGTAAAACTCCACTTTTTGAAAACAACCACTACTCGCAGGTGGTTGTTTTCGTCTCCTGGCAACACGCTCGAGCTGCATTCTCACTGATTACGATAAAAAATAATCGACCACCCTGGGTCGATATATCACTATATGGTGGAGCTGCCGGGTACCGCCCCCGGGTCCAACTGGTATCATGACATTCGTCTACGAGCATAGGTTCTTTTAATTTATTTTATAACGTTGCTCGGCTTAAAAATAAACCGAAAAAACCAAGCTTCGTTACGCGGAGAAAGTCCCGCATGTCCGCCGCTTCCGAACATGCAGCCAGCAACATATATATGACACCCTAGGCTTTGCCTGTTGCCGCAAAGCAAGGACGGTCGCTTAAATTAAGCAGCGACTGGTGCAGCAGCCATCGGAGTGAAAACGCTCTTTAAGCTAGCAAATACACCTGCAAGTTTAGACTTTGCAACTAAAACATACGTTACGCGTATCGTCGGCCCGCAGAATACCTTGATAAAGTCCAATTGTCGAAAGCTATATCAGCCCCATCAATCCACCTCAATTATAGCAACCTTCCCTTTTCAAGTCTAGCTATCTATGTTTTACTAGGTATATGGTTAGCAAGGTAGCTTCAGCGACACCATATGGCTTTCACGGTCAGCTTATTGAAATTGAAGGCGACATATCACGAGGACTACCTGGACTACAAATCGTCGGACTCGGCAACAAAGCAATCGATGAATCACGTGATCGCGTTCGCAGCGCCATCAAAAACTCATTACTCGATTTTCCAAAAGGCAAAATTACCATCAACCTCGCCCCGGCGGAACTGCCAAAAGACGGTACGCAATTTGACCTACCGATAGCCCTCGCAATTCTCTGCCTTGGCAAGCAACTTCCTCAAACCGCCCTGGAGGGAGCGCTATTTGCTGGTGAATTGGCACTCAATGGTAGTCTTCGCCCCATTCGCTCGGCCATCACCATCGCCGAAACCGCCAAACAACACGGTATCTCAACCATATACCTACCGGCCTCCAACAGCAAACAAGCCCTGCTCATCCCCGACATTACTATTATCCCCATCAATAATCTAACGGAATTATTCCTCCACCTCAAACAAGAAAAACTCATCCAACCCGCAGTAAAAACAAAGCGGCAATATCGCCAAAAGAAACGCGGCATCATCATTGATGACATCCGCGGACAAGAGCAGGCCAAGCGAGCCGTCGCCATTGCCGTCGCGGGTAGGCACAATATTTTGCTGTCCGGACCACCGGGATCCGGCAAGACCATGCTAGCACGCGCACTCAATTCACTCCTGCCGCCGCTATCTGACGCTGAAATTATCGAGGTGACAAAACTCCACAATCTTGACGGCAATCAAGTTAGTCATGATATCGTTACCGACCGACCGTTTCGCACACCACACCACACCGCAAGCCGCATATCAATGATTGGTGGTGGTGCAAAGGCCACGCCCGGCGAAATTAGTCTCGCGCACCACGGCACACTTTTCTTAGACGAATTATTAGAATATCCACGAACTACATTGGAGTCGCTTCGTCAGCCGCTTGAGGATAAGCAGATCACAATTTCCCGCGCCCAAGGTAAATACTACTACCCCACCAATTTTATGTTAGTTGCCACGATGAACCCTTGTCCATGTGGTTATCTGGGCGATCCAGAAAAAAGTTGCCGTTGCTCATCGACACAAATCTTGAACTATCAGAAGCGATTATCTGGCCCGCTCCTTGATCGTATTGATCTAACAATCAATGTTTCCCGCGTCGCACATGAAGATTTGTTGTCCCGTAAGTCATCGTCGGATTCACAACAAAAACAGTTTGAAAATATGATTAAGGTAGCCCGTACACTACAAACTAACAGATACAGTAATAGTAATAAATACAACGCTGATATAGATAGTAGTAGCGTTGATAAAATAGCTGCACTAACGGCTGAGGCCAAGCAATTTCTCCTTGCAGCCGCCAAAAAGCTTGACCTAAGCGCTCGTGGCTATTTCAAAGTTATCAAGGTCGCTCGCACTATCGCTGATCTTGAGTCGTCACTAGAAATAACCATTCCTCATGTCGCCGAAAGCCTACAATACCGGCAGATTATCCCGACCTAGCGCTTGAAATCCACCCTTATACCTGATACAATGACTGATGAAATTAATCTAAAATTGCTTCAAAAGGAGAGCTAGGAGATTAATAAATCAATTCGTATCAACGGAGCGATCCGTGCTCGGGAACTGCGCGTTGTTGGTTCTGATGGTGAACAGCTGGGGATAATGCCCCTGCGCGACGCCCTTCAGGCGGCGGAGGATGCGGGACTTGATCTCGTTGAAATATCACCAAATGCCAATCCACCAGTCGCCAAGATTATTGACTGGGGCAAGTTCCAATATCAGAAGATCAAAGACCAGCAGCGCAACAAGCGCGCGGCAAAAGTCGGCGATCTTAAGCAAATGCGCTTTGGCCTGAAGATTGGCGCTGGCGACCTCGAAGTCAAGCTGCGCAAAATACGGGACTTTCTCGCCAATGGACACAAGGTCCGTATCCAAGTCGTTTATAAGGGTCGCGAGATGGCGCATAAAGAAATCGGCTACGAATTGATCCAAAAAATCACTGATCAGCTTGAGGAGGAAGCAATTCTGGAACAAAAGCCTCAGATGGCTGGTCGCAATCTGAGTGTGGTAATAAGGAGTAAATAATGCCAAAACTAAAGACCCACAAAGGTACCGCGAAGCGCATTAAGTTAACGAGCTCTGGCAAGTTAACTCGTCAACGTGCATTTGGCGGTCACTTCTTAGCCAAGAAGTCAAAAAGCCGTAAGCGGGCAATTAATACAACAGCAAAGGTAACAGGCTCGATGGCAAAAAATGCCCGACGAGCAATGGGAGTTTAATTTATGAGGGTGAAACGAGGCGTCCCTGGACACGCAAAGCACAAGAAAATTCTAAAAGCCGCTAAAGGCATGCAGCACAATCGAACTCGTAGCTTTCGCTTAGCGAAGCAGGGGGTAATTAGAGCTCTGCAATATGCCTACCGTGATCGACGCAATAAAAAACGAGACCTCCGCAGCCTGTGGATTACCCGCATTAACGCGGCCGCTCGTCAAGAGGGCACAACGTACGGTAGGCTCATGGCTGCTCTCAAGGCAAAGAATATTGAGCTTGATCGAAAAGTGTTGGCAGAGCTGGCCGTTAACGAACCTACGGCCTTTACCGCGATTGTTAAAGCAGCACTATAAGAAAGTGCTTTCAGTAAACTAAAGCCTTCTCCGCTGAGAGAAGGTTTTAGTTTACAGCCTACCGATAAGCCGGGTTCTGTCGCGAGCGATCATCTATCTAGTTTACCTGTTGCCAGATAAATCAAGCGGTTATCGGCCTACGAGCGGACAACTCATTTGTAGGCCTCCTTGCAGTCGACAGGGTTTACCTCTCCTCTGTGTCACCACCGAGGACTGTAAGCTCTTACCTTACTCGTTTCACCTTTTCCTTTGTGTCTATCGCCACAAAGGTAGTCTTGTTTCTGTGGCACTTTCCCTAGGGTTACCCCCGGTCGCCGTTAGCGACTGTCGGTGTCCTTTACTGCCCGGACTTTCCTCTTGGCTTCACTGCCAAGCGATCGCTTAGTAGGCTGCCCTATTATTATACATCATAAAAGCCCCAAGCAGTGCAAGCGCGTGATATTCCCCCGCATAAATGCAAGGTGGGTATCCGCAACCAGTCACCACGATGACTGACCATTAGGACTCCCTATCATATGATGTTAGGAAAATCATATGCACCCGCCTACCTGAGGCTATCTCTATTATACACCAAAAATCATGCAAAAGAATTGGATAATACCGTTCGTAGCGAACGTCATAATTCGCCCAATTGCCGCCTGTCCGATCATAATGATAATGAACACCACCATTACCCCGTAGCGCTCAATCCACTCCATGCCACGGCGCACACTCTCTGGAGCGAGCGCGTACAGCACTCGCGATCCATCAAGTGGTGGCAGCGGCAACATATTAAACACGAAAAAGCCTAAATTAACCAACACGACGAGGCTAGTGATTTGCCCCGCTAACGTATTTTGAATCAGCCCGCCGCTAGTAATAACCCCGCTGACGACACCCACGCCAAACGCTAAAAACGCTAAAAACAAATTAGTCAGTGGCCCAGCAAGTGCTACAAACGCTGCACCCCATTCACCGTGTCGTACGCGCTGAGGATTAAATGGCACCGGTCGAGCACCACCAAAAATTGGCAACCCTAGCATAGCTAGTAATAATGGCAGCAAAAGCGTCATGAATGGATCAATATGCTTCAGCGGGTTTAACGTCAGCCGCCCCTCCGCCTTGGCTGTGTCATCTCCAAGGAAATAGCCCATAAACGCATGCATCGCCTCGTGTAGCGTCATTGAAACGAGAATGACCACCAAGACCATACCTAAATATGCCAAATCCATAATTACCATTATAACACCTTGACTAATTATAGAAATACCGCTACAATACGATAGATTGTTTAGTTAATATAAAGCGAGGTTGGAAATGGCATCACGATGCGAACTAACCGGCAAGGGCAAGCAACACGGTCACAACGTTAGCTTTTCCCTTCGCCGCACCAAGCGCACTTTTAAGCCAAACCTACAGAAGAAAACTCTTGTAGTAGATGGTCAAAAAGTCACGTTGGTTCTGAGTACTCAAGCAATTCGTACTCTTAAAAAGAAAGGGCTGTTACGCCCAGTACAGACAAAAACCGCCTAAGCTCAATCCCCCCTCCTGACAAGGAGGGGGGTTATTAGTGCAACGTATCGACTGGCCTAGCTCCGCGCGACAGTAATGATTGATAGTTGTTCAGGTAAAGATGTCACCCCCTTCACCTTCCACTTTGGCCCAGCGTCAACAGTCTCCACGCCCATTTCACTAACAAACACCGACAGGTCGTCTTGTGGCACTTCATAGTGTAGCGCGCCATCAGCATAATGCACCGGGATAACTACTTTCGGCTCCAGCTGGCGTACCATATGAGCCGCAGATGTCGCGTCAAGCGTGTAACCACCACCGCCAACCGGTATCACAACAACATCAACGACACCAATCTCCTCTAGCTGAGACTCTGACAATTTTGGGGCAACGTTACCTATAACCACAACACGCACACCGCCAATTGTTAAACGGTAAATCGTTGATTTTTTAACATCAGTTTCCGTATCAATGTGTCGCCAGGCTGCCACCCCTTTCAGAGATACGTCGCCGACCTCATATTCACCCGGACCGCTGAAGAGTAACCGTGGTGTTACATTACTTGCGGCAAATCTATCCTCTGACAATATCTCAACATCCTGCCCCCCGAGATTATCCTTAAGACCAACCAGCGATAACGCTGGATCAAACGCAATTTTTACCATTTTCGTTGTAAAAATAACATTATTTGCACCTTTGTATTCTACTTCAAACATATACGTCTCCTTATCCTAGTATGCTCTCTGCGTCTACCACAACCGAGTGCTTACTATTCATTATTTCCATCACAAACTTATCTCTAACGCTCAGACGATAGTAAAAATCATCATAGCTCATTACAGCATAATTCAGCTCTCTCCCCTCGGCTTTTTCAATTTTCTTAATGGCGACACCCACTCTCGACTCCGATAGCCGACCAACTAACAGTATATCAACCCGACTCGTTGATCCACGCACTAACGCACCGGCAACTATAGCGATCTTCAGCCCGAACAGCCGAGCAATATCGCTCACCCACGGTATACTGTTCTTCTTGTTATGGTCAACCTGTTCACTCGGTCGTTCATCGGCAAAAATCATCTTTAGTGGCGTGAAGTATGCATACTGCTGATTCGCAGCATAATACAACTTATTGTCATAATTATTCGAAACAATGACTCCGACTCTGAGCATATTTGATAGTTCACGCCGTACCGAGTTAATTTGCTCGCCGATCAATCGCGTAATCTCTCTAACATAAAACGATTTTTCAGGGTTCGCTAAAAACAGGTGTAGTAACTTCACCCTCGTTTTTGAGCCAAACAGCGCATCAATCATGTATTAAAAATTGTACCATAAATTTTACGCCTGAGCCAAAAGTTGTGACAAATAGTGTTCAGCAGAGTCAAGCGTCGCCCACATGATAAACGGGTTACGCCGCAGCCACGTCATCTGTCGCTTCGCTAACCGCCAATCAGCTACAACAAATTGCCGCTTTAATTCACTTTCGGTAATATTTTTATTCAAAAACTCTCGGACCAACGGATAGACATTACCTGTCATGGCCTCATTATCCCAGCCATATTTCCGGGCCAACAGCACTGCTTCATCCACAACATTATTTAAAAATAATTGTTCAGATCTGAACATAATTCTTGTTCGTAATATTTCCTTATTTGTTGCTATACCTACAACGATACTATTATCTCTAATCATAAATTCATATCTGTTATTTTTATTTTTTTGTTCAATAGCACGTATAAGATAGCGCTTATTCTTGTTATTCTCTGGTAATTTTATGTTGTATTTACAACAATAATATTGCAATTCAGCTACCGTCTTTTTTTCTAGCTCACACCGTAAAACAGAATCAGGAGGGTCTCCAAATTGAAAATCAAAAAGTACTGCATCAATATAAAGACCCGTACCACCAACAAGAAATGGTAACCGCCCCCGAGAGCGAATTTCACTTATTTTTTGCAAAGCATACTCCTTAAACTGTGCGGCGCTAAATGCCTCGCCCGGACTAACTAAATCAAGGCCCCAATGAGGCACTACTTCTCGCTCAGCCATAGTTGGCTTTGCCGTACCAATATCCATATCTCGATATATTGTTCTGCTATCGGCACAAATTATTTCGCCATTATACTGTTTTGCCAGGCGAATTGCTAGCGAGGTCTTACCACTAGCAGTCGGCCCCGCGATAACAACTAGGGGTAATTTTGCTTTTATAGTTTCGGCCGCCATCGTCGTTCCTCAAAATCAATTATCCGCCACCTCTCATCGCAATAAATACCATCTTGTTCAAGTAGCTGCCTTTGCACACCTTGCCCACCCGGAAAACCTACCGCCAAGCCACCTTTCGCGTTCACTAGGCGATGCCACGGCAAATTCTCTGGGCCACCATGCGCTATCCCACCCACAATTCGCGCTGCGTGCGGGTGTCCAGACAGTGCTGCCAAGTCACCGTACGTCGTCACCTTGTCGTCAGGTAGCTGCGCCATGAGAATATAGATCCGGTCTCGCAAGCTAGCTATTGGCAATTCGCTCAATTTCCACCTCCACTTCTGACCACGAATGGCATCGCACCACTCTATCCGGCAAGCTATCTGCCCTATTCCAAGTATAATCACCAAATAAGATGGCGTTACGACCAGTCTCGGAAACAGCTAAACAATGTTTCAACTGATCATCAATTAAAACATCAGCATTAATTTGCGTAATTAACTCTGTTTTTGTCAGTTTATGAGAGTCCTCGTGCACCGTATCCCATAGGCCAGAGAAGTAGACCGCAGAACTGGCGAAAACCCCTGGAAAATGCTCCTCGATCCAAAGCAGTGTATCGCTTTGCACCTGCAAGCGACGCGAAGTAGCCACCATGAGATGATGCACCTGCGACATGCTTCTAAGCACCTCCTCCGCCCCCCCTATATGAGCATATCCCTTTATCGCACCAGAGTCGTGAAAGACATGAGCACGCCGTTCTGCCTCCTCGCTATCAACATGCCACATCTCTGACCAATGTTCGCTATAGTCATCAACCCTCAATCGTGTGCTCCACCGTTCATTGCTAAACGCCACAAACCCGATTGCATTTTCTGCTAGAACATCGTCGATATCAATTGCAATTCTTAGCCTACGCACAAGATTACAGTCCCCGTACATACTCAGCTAGCTGTTCAAGCGGAATTTGCTCTTCACCCGCATGCGTCCTGATGCTTACGACACGTGCTATCTGATCCTTTGGCCCAACAATAATCTGTATTGGTATTTTTACAACAGTCGCCTCACGAATCTTTTTCCCGAGGGATTCATTACGACTATCTATTGTAAATCTTACATCGTTGTATTTTATCGGTTTCATTAAGGTCACCTCTGATAAAATCGATGTAATTTCATCAACATAGTCTAAGACGGTGTCATTAATCGTTAGAATGCGTACTTGTTCCGGCGCCGCCCAAAACGGGAACCAGCCACCCGTGTGTTCAATGAAGACACTCAAGAATCGTTCAATCGACCCGAGCAGCGCACAGTGAATCATCACAGGTGTTGTAAAATTACCATCACTCTCGGTATACTCTAAGCCGAACCGTTGCGGCTGCACGAAGTCCAGTTGCACCGTCGCAACTTGGTGCTCACGGCCAATAGCGTCAGTCGCCATAAAGTCAATCTTTGGACCATAAAAGGCGGCCTCGCCTTCCTGCTCAAAATAGTCCAAACCAACTTTTTCAACTGCTGATTTCAACTGATTTTGTGCAGAAGCCCACAGCTCACGTTCGCCCAAGTACGCATCAGAGCCATCACGATAACTCAGTCGAACCCGCAGTTTCATATCAATAGTACCGTACAGTTCCTGGGCGGCAGACAATAAATTATTGATCTCTTGCTCAATTTGATCTGGACGACAGAAAACATGACTATCGTCCTGGGTTAATGAGCGCACGCGATTCAGACCACCAAGCTCACCGGTTTTCTCGTCACGATAATCAGTGGTCGTCTCCAAGTAGCGCACCGGCATATCGCGGTAGCTACGAGGTTGTGAAACAAAAATCTGCGTATGGTGCGGGCAATTCATCGGCTTTAACGCCATTTCATCACTGGTTTCCTGACTTTTAACCAAAAACAGCTCTTCGCCAAATTTGGCCCAGTGGCCCGACGTTTCATACAGATCCTTTTTGGTAATATGCGGCGTCCAGACTTTTTCAAAACCAAACCTCTGACGCAGTTGGTTTGAGTATTGGGCCACGATATCACGCAGAACAGTTCCACGAGGTGTAAATAACGGCAGGCCTACACCCACTAACGGTGAGGTTGTATATAGATCAAGTTCCCTGCCTAGCTTTCGGTGATCACGTTGTTTGGCTAGCTCTAATTTCTTCAAATATTTATCCAGCTCTTCCTGCGTAGCAAAAGCCACGCCGTATAGTCGCTGCATTTGAGGATTCTTTTCATTGCCCCGCCAATAGGCGCCCGCAACCCGCATCAGCTTAAACGCGCCGACCTCACTGGTATTTGCAACATGGGGTCCACGGCACAAGTCCTTAAACGATCCGTTTGTGTAGAATGAGACTTCATCAAGCGCACTATTACCTTCAGCAATTGTACCCATTTCTGCAGCGTCCAGATCTTTTGCTACCGTTGTCCCGGCACGTTTTAGGTCATTAAGGAGTTCTTCTTTATACGGCTGATGGCTGTCTTTGGCCCATTGAATTGCTTCATCAATCGGGTATTTTGTGCACACAAAATCTTGCTTTTCGGCAATGATCCGTCGCATTACCTTTTCAATTTTATTGAACTGCTGCTCACTGATCTTCGTTTCACCAAGATCAATATCGTAATAAAACCCATGCTCAACGACCGGACCGACTCCGAATTTGGCATCTGGCCATAATCGCTGCACGGCCGCCGCCATAATATGCGCCAGGCTGTGTCGCATTGCATAGAGTTTATCTTCACTCATAAAACCTCCTTTAAAGTAATTATAAAAGCACGCCCAACGCATATAGCGTGCGTGCCTCGGTCCTGGGGACAAGCCAGGAGGTTCCACCTTGGCGATGACTCTTGCTCCGGCTGGTTTCGTGCGCCGCAACCGCTTTCACGTTGCTCGAGAGGTGGTTAGTCTCCGTCCTCGCTACTCTCACCGTAGCATAGTTAAAAGCTCTGGGCAACCTTTATCGTATTTACTAGGTAGCGGATCCGTAATGCTACGCCAAGAAACGACGTGACGGCCGACCCCTACACTCTCCGCAAGAGGTAATTGCATTCACCACTAATTCCTGCTATTATTGGGAATAGACGGGCGATTAGCTCATTTGGCTAGAGCGCTTCATTGACGTTGAAGAGGTGAGAGGTTCGAATCCTCTATTGCCCACCATTATTGCATACAACCCTCGCAGTGCGGGGGTTTTTAGTTTTTTCTATTTTACACATTTTCATATACTTTTCCACTAGTATTTTTTATAGCGATATGTCAATATATTGATATGATTTGTATAAATTGTTTTCACGATAAAACTACTACCAAAAACTCCCGCAAGCACACGAAACACCCCAGCGTCTGGCGGCGACGGGCCTGTCCAGAATGTGGTGCAGTCTTTACGACATACGAACGGGCTACGCTAGACGGGCGCATGGTGCTAACACACGACGGGTCAACCACCCCTTTCAATCTAGGAAAGCTCATCATAAGCATTAGCCGTAGCTTTCAACATAATAAGCATGCTGCAGCACATGACAGCTACTTCCTTGCACAAACTGTGCAGGAACAGATTATCAAGCAAGGTAAGCCGCTATCTACACAAATCATCGCTCAAATAACACACATGATTCTCCAACGTTACGACCCGGTAGCGGCACTCCAGTACGCCGCCCAGCACCGACTCATCACTTCTCGGCGACGCGGGAGGCCTTCGACCGTTTACGTGCAGTCGCCTTCTGGCGAGCATTAATCGCCGCTGTGGCTTTTTCGGTGACGTCAAACTTATCAAGATACCGCCCAACTAACAGACGGGTCTGTGCAGTGAATGCTGCGGCGGAGCTATAGACAATGGCCGTCACCGGCATCAGCACCCACTGCAAGAGCATCCAGATATTCCGGCGGCGCGTGTAGCGAATTGGACGTGACGGTAAAAGCTTGAAGGCACTAAAAATCGCTATCGCCATACCAATTAGCGCAATTTGCTGCAGCGTGCTCACCGTATCAGGCAATTGATGCGCGGCGACACTACGGGCGGCCTCGGCATTAATGATAAGTGGTACCCAGCCACCAAAAGCGATCAGAATTGAAACACAGGCTAACGTCACGTGTCCATCAAGCAACCTGACAAATCGCGAAAAGCCAGCCCAAAATGGTACATTACGCTGCTTGGTAAAGACCCGTTCGCCAACATACGCGACATCAGATGCTCCATACGCCCAGCGACGAAGCTGAATAAACTGCGCTTTGAGCGTTTTCATATACGTGGCTGACAATACCGCGTCTTGATAAATCGGTACATGGAGTGGTACGACCCCGTAGTTACCACCAAAATAGAAATAACTGCGCCAATATTGGTGGCCATCTTCGACGATCGTTCGAACACTCCAGAAGTCCATCTCAACGAGCGCATCCATCGGTTGAGCATGTGAAGCAAAATTACGTAGCGAATGAGGGCGCATTGAGCTAATAATATTCCAAAATGAGTTACCCGTCGCGACCACACGCATCGGCGCCGGCACGTCCCAAATGTTACTAGTGAATAGGCAAACTGGTTGATATGAGTAGTGCTTACGGTCCTCGCGGACGATATATTCGTATGTCAGGTAATCAAAGTAGGTTTCATGTGGCTTGTTGTCACAATCCATCGTCGTAACAATAACGTTACTATACGGAATATGCTGCTCCTTGAGCCACCCCTTCAGCCAGCGCCCGGCATGCGTAATATTGCCACCCTTGCCGATCACCTCATTTGGAATGTCTTTTGGATGCTTGACAATGTGAAAGGCGTGAAAATACTTGCCATAGCGTTTTTGTAGTGTCTTGGCAGTTGTGTCAATATCCTTACCGCCCCGCTCCTCATACGCAAACACCATAATCATGTGTTTTTTGTCGTACGTAGTGGCAATCACTGATTGAATGGCTGGCTCAATCACCTCAATACTCTCATTGTAGGCGGGCATGATAACTGCGTTATAAATTTCCGACGGCTTCGGGAAAAACCCTGGCTGCGCGGAAGCGATGAGGCGTAAGTTTTCTTTATGCTGCGTAAAACCAACCTCCTTATGTCGTTGGTCGCGAATACGTGCATATACCGCCTGTGCGTCTTCAAGATCTTCAAGACGCGCATGCCAATCAATCAGACTCGCTTTATCCATTTTGGCGCGGCCAGCAACCATATGATACGTGATACCGACAACGCGTACCATCATCGACAGAATAATAATGAGCAGATAGAGCGACGCGATCAGCGGGCTAAACATCGACAACACGATAAGAAGAATAACCGCGCCATAGCTTAACAGACCCGGCAGGACCTCCAAGAATCGATAGAATGGCTTTCGTTTACCAAGTGGTATCTCTATATCCATAACCCTACACCACCGACGCAATTACGATTATTGAGTAAGCAAACAGTGCTAGCATAACTGATATAGCAATTGTGAACCAAAGGAACGCCAACGCTAAATCACGACGCTGGGCCGCAGCAAGCTTGGCACTCAACATAATGTGTCCAACCGTAATCATAAGCTGCAGCACGCCGTACGCCCAGAGTGAATACCAGTGACCGCGATACAGCCCCGTCACACTAAACGCACTGTGCTGAACAATGATCTGAGTTTCCTTGGGTTTAATAGTAATAGCAAAGGAGATAATGATTACTAACGCCAACAAGGCATTAGCAACGACGAGACCAAACAGCCAGCGATCTTTCATCATCTGTCGTAATGTGCTTGTGATATGCTTCTTCATATTACTCTGGAGCCGCTGACCGGATTCGAACCGGTGACCTACGCTTTACGAAAGCGCCGCTCTACCAACTGAGCTACAGCGGCATGCCTCCTCAAGGATTATAGCAGATGGGCAAGGCTTTCGCAAAGATGACAATGGATAACGGAAGGCTATTTCTGCTCACTTGACTTTTGTTCAGCCGGCTGGTCGAGGTGGACATAATACGTGACTTTTTTACCATTAATCAGCTTATCAAAATTAGTCTTGAACGTCGTCAATGGAATCTTGAGATATGAATAAGTGACTGAACTATCGTCTCGCGAGCGTGGCTGAACAAAGTAATAGCCATCGCCACCGAGCGGTTTAATAACCCCAGAGATCGTACCATCTGCAGTTTTAATCGCCGCCTCGGTCAAGCCACCGTCTTTGTTGGTCTTCGGAACAACCGTCTCTGGCATTACTTGTACTCGTTCACCTAACGCCGCTGCGACATCCGTCAACGATTTACTGGCCTTGAGCTGCGCTTCGACTTCCTTAACAAGGTTGGCCGCCGCTTCATCAACAGCGAATGATACCTCCCAGCGCAGCAGCGATGCCCTAATACCATCACGCGCCTCATCAAGCGACCAGCCTATCATATCTTTTACCGCCGAACGGTAGGCTTCTTTTGACAGGCCGGCATCCTTTTGCTGGCGGTCCATCTCTTCATCAACTCTTCGATCATCAACCGATATACCCCTTTCTCTCGCTAACTTGCGCACATATGCATCCTGCACCGCTTGGTTCATGGCTCGCTGCCGCTGAAAAGCAACTTTATCACCAGCCTGATCTTGACCCTGAGTCTTAAGCACCGCCATATTACCGCGATTATATAGTAAATAATCGCTATAGCGTACAAATTCCCCTTCAACTGAACCGGCCGGTAGCGGCAAAATTTTGGTAATACGATATGCTAAATCGCTCGTGTCCTTCCAAACATAGAGCTGAAGATATAATAGAACAATCACCGTTACAAGCCCGGCTATGCTAATAAAAATCGTGTTCCAGACTAGCTTATGCTTGGAGTACTGTATCGGATATTTGTGTTTACGCCCACCAGCCAGCACCTTTTCGCGATGCTCCGCGACCGTGTCATTGGTAATCCGTGACGGCAGTGAACGCTTGTCCTTTTTTTTACCCTTCGTTGTTTTCTTTGGCACGATCACTCCTTTCAGCGGCGAGGTCCACCGCATCTTGCAGCTTATTATAAATCTTATCTGGATGTTCAACGTTTTTGATGACAAGATCACCAACAAACGTCTGAATAACTATTGTACCAAATTTGAACATTTCGCCCGTAAAACCGGGCACAACGTAGCTGATATTCTGGACTTTTGCTAGCTTAAGTTCAATTACATCCTTACCAAAAAAACCATGCTGCGTTATCTGGCGAAGTCGCTGATTTGTCACAATGTAATACGTATAAAACCACATCAAAAAATGATAACCAAACAGAACGAGTCCAAAAACAAAGCTACCAAGAAATACCCACAAAAGATTGAGGTTATCCTGCCAGATAAGATACGGTAGCGCGCCAATCGTCATCGGAACGAGCAGTAAGTAAAAACCCTTGCGCATAGCAATAATATGTCGACGAAACACGAACAACAGCTCCTCGCCATCGCGCTGACCATCAAATGCTTTGGTTGATTTGGCTTTCTTTGTCATAATGCTTTGGTACCCCGGGCAGGAGTCGAACCTGCAACCTTATCCTTAGGACGGATCTGCTCTATCCAGTTGAGCTACCGAGGCATACACAAAAACCACCCGTGTTAATTATAGCACGGGTAGTTTTGAGTGACGAGAATGCTATCGAGTAAACTTTTCGTTTAATGTAACATAGTCCATCAATTCTTCGGGCTTAAACCAGTGAGCGACTTCCTGCTCTGCCTCGTCAGGATCACCCGACGCATGGATCAGATTTGGCACGCCCTTCCGACATTCGTTAGCATAGCCAAAGCTAACATGCGAATAGTCACCACGAATCGTACCCATGTCGGCAGATTTCGGTTCAGTTGGGCCGACAATTTTACGCACCACGGCGACCGCCTCAACCCCCTCAAGGACCATAGCGATAACTGGCCCGTCCATCATCATATCAAGCGTCATACCAAAGATTTCTTCACCACGGCGCGTTACCATCTTGCCAATCGTTTCGTAGTGCGCAAAGTAGTGCTCACGACCCGGGGCCACCATCTTGACACCGATAATCTTGAGGCCAACGCGCTCAAATCGCTGCAAGATTTCACCGACGATTCCCCGCTGTACTGCATCAGGCTTGAACACAATCAGTGTTCGCTCAATGCCACACATATTCTTCTTTTTTGACTCAGCCATACGCCTCCTTCGTGTATTATTTTCTTCATCATAGCAAAAAGTATTCATTTGATAAACGGTATAGATGTTGTTAAAATTAAACTATGTATTTCTCCGAAGCATTAGCAGATTTCCTGGAGCACCTAGAAGTTGAGGGTGGCCGTAGTCCTCGCACCATTGAGAACTACAAATTATACCTTGAACGCTTCATTGATTTTGCTGGTGATATTAATGTTGCAAAAATAACATCAGAGACAATTCGTAAGTATCGCCTCTGGTTAAACCGTTATAAAAATAGCAACACCGGTGAAGAATTGTTGTTAATTACACAAAATTATCACTTGATCGCTCTACGCGGATTATTGACGTATTTATCACAACGGGATATCTCATCACTGGCAGCCGACAAGATTACCCTACCAAAAACCGTTCGCAAACAAGTCACATTTCTTCACTACGACGAGGTGGTACGACTAATCGAGCAGATCCCCCTGGACAATGAACCGGGCCTTCGCGACCGAGCAATCATTGAGCTTTTGTTTTCGAGCGGACTGCGCGTGTCGGAACTTGTTAGCTTGAACCGTGACCACATCAATCTCGCTCGACGCGAGTTTATGGTGCGCGGCAAGGGCCAGAAAGACCGGCCGATATTCGTTTCAATGTCCGCTGCCGAGCACGTCAAAAATTACCTTGATGCGCGAAGTGACAGCTTGCCGGCTCTATTCATCAGCTATAGCAGGCGCCTAGCAAAGCCTTCAGTTTCTGGCGATTATCGTCGGCTGAGTGCTCGCTCGATCCAGCGGATGGTATCGCACTATGCCCGACTTGCTGGCATCACCAAACACGTTAGTCCGCACACTATGCGTCATAGCTTTGCCACCGACCTTCTGATGAATGGAGCGGACCTACGGGCGGTACAATCAATGCTTGGTCATAGCAATATCGCCACGACCCAGATTTACACACACGTCACCGACCAGCACCTCAAAGACGTCCACGAACGCTTTCACAGTGATACGAGATAGGTCCCTAAGACACTACGGCCGACAGTTACCCGGCGTTACGCCGCCTTCGGTCACCGAAAAGTCTTTACAGAGGCTGTTCTCAAGGTCAATAGCATTTTCAGGATACGGGAAATCGTCACCTATCTGGAGACGCGCCTCAACCCGTCGAAACACATTACTGGCACGACCAGTCGCATCGACCGCCGGCTGAACACCATCAAACTTGACCGGTTCTGCACCATTATATAGGGCAATTCGCACGTGTGACATGCGATATAGCGGTGTCAGACGCAAGAATGAATTAACGCTGGCGGCGACTGTAACAGGCGATATATCAATTGTGGCTCGGCACGAATAGCCACTATTAGCAAAATCCGGAGAACAGCTCACCGGTGTCGGAGCATTGTTAAATTGCCCACCACCGCCCGCTCGCGGTAGATTAATTGCCGATACACCTCCGTTCGTCGGCCCGGGAACACTCAGCGTCCGTGGATAAAGGAACATCGTCGCAACACGAGAGCTATCAAGACTAGCAAGGTCGAATGTATCACCTGGAAAAATCATCTGAGTGCGTAATAGCGCGGGTGCAGGACGAGACGGCGACTCATCCCAGTCGCTGTACGCCGGCAGCGAAGTTGACGCCGAAGCAGCATTCTTTACTCGTCCAGCAGCCACGTTACCATTCGCATCCTCTTTAGTAAACCACTCGAGGATAATTTTATTAAATTCAGCTTTGGCTTTCAGTGGTACGAGACGAGATGATCCTTCGGGTATGCTTACCAGGAAATCTTCCGTATCCATCGTAATATTGACACAGGTATAGGCTTGGTTAAATTCTTTACCATCCCCTGAGCGACGTGACTGAATCAGTGTCTCGTTAGCGGTCACATTACCGGCAACACCCGCACGTGCGACCACTTTGCAGTCATTAGGCAGTCGTAACTGCTCGCAAGCCTTACCGCCGTTATCTCCTTTTTGACAGGCACGCACGACTCGCTTGGCGTCTTCAACACCGGACAGGGCCGCATCGTACGCACTTTGTGACAGCTCATTATTCAGGGCCTGTCGCTGATCAACCATTATGAGCCGCATGAAGCCGAGCATCAAAACCGTTAGTAATAGCGTCGCAAAGATCACTGCAAATAACGACACCGCGCCTAATTGATTATTTCTCGCTATTTTATCCATTTGTCCTCACAATCATCTCAAAGCTATTTATTGCGCAAAAGTCGAGATTCTCACTGTTATCCGCCGGTGGCTTACAGGTGCCGTTAGCTGTATTGACCGCCTCAAGCTGACTGGTTCCAAGGACAAATTCCAAACGATACAGACTGTCTGCCCCGCTATCACCTACCACTCGCGCTGCTTTCATTTGATGAATTGCCAGCACCACATCATTCGACCCAGCTGGCTTGAGAAGATGCGTCACCTTATCCGTCGCGACCGTTGACATATACGCCCCCGTTGTTTCATTTTTTTGGCACAGCATGCCATCTGGGTCAATCACTCGAGCAAAATTAATCGGACGACCAGAATGCGGCCCGCCAACCTCGGTAATAATACCCGCGCCGGACTTCACTTCTCCAGAGACAACCTTTGGCACATTCCAGACATATGAATAGTCACCTAGGCACAGTCGGCCGCTCCGATCGGCACCCCCCGCCTGCACCATGACAACGGCCGAACTAGCATTACCACTTATCTTGCCGGCATTAGCCTGCAAAAAGTCGCGCCGCAAGCTATCGCTAATTTCGCGGCCGGACTGATTGATACTTTTGAGCGTGAGACCTCGATTATACAGCTTGCCAGCCTGGATCGCTATCGTAGCAATCGCCAGCAGCAACACCGACACAAATGCCATCGCCAGCATCAGTTCAATCAAGGTAAACCCGTATCGTCTATACCGCTGTGTCATACATCCTCACAATCGTCCCCGTGGTCATTGGCCGGTCAGTCCCCACACTCATCCAGCAGGCCTGAATGTACGCATCATAGGCGCGGCCACCTTCAACACGCACCAGCTGAATTGAAATACCTAAAGAAATTGGATTTCGGGCAGTTGAAATCTTGGCATATGTCGGCGATAATTCATACTTATTAGTAATCAACTGAAAGGTATTTTTGCTGGGCGCTAGTGCAAATCCCCCACTCGGCATTGCCTCTGGACATCGATTAACATTCAGTAGCGAATTGGCGTGGTCAATAGTCCGACCTTTCATCGCGTCCCAGAGGGTAGCAAATGAGCTGCCGGCTTGAGATGACTTGTTGTGAATGTAGCGCAGCATTTCTGCTTGACTATCAATCTGTTGCCGCACAAGCGTCAACTCTAATGATCGCTGCGCCATAGCAATACCGCTGTTCATAAGTGCCATGATGCCGATCGCCAGCATGCTAAACATCGCTACTGCCATGACTACTTCGATGATCGTATCACCCTGCGCGCTATGCCGTCGCTTCATTATCGCACCCCTTTGTCGCATGACCAACCGTCACGGCCTCGCTCGAGCCAGCCTTTGCTCCCAAAAAGACTGACAGCCTCTGGCCAACTGACCAGCCAGTATCATAGATACAAAACTCTCGCTGCCGCAGCTGTAAATCGGCCGTATACATACCGCCATTCGGCTGCATATTGCGAATAAAATTATTAATATTAGCTGGTGAATACGGCGCATCATTCGTGCGTACGATAACCTGCCCGCTATCTGGATCGCGGTATATTAACAAAGCCAGTTCTCTACCAATGGTATTGGTTACCGTGAGTGAGCGCACCTGCGCGCCCCAGCCAACCGTATAGGTATTTGCCTCACTCTCACTGTAACTATACGTCCACACTCCCGAGCGTTTCAGAGCGTACAGCGGATAGGTGGTAAATGAACGTGCCTCGGAATTCGTCGACTTGACATAACGACCAACGACAACGCAATTCGACTGGCCCCGAGCTCCATCGTTTGTTGCACCTTTAACAGGACATGTGTCGCGATCGCCCCGATCATTCTCAATACTAATCACTCGGCTATACTGATCACGAATAAAGCCGGCGAACGATTGAACAGCGTCATGATATTGTTGTTGGCGCAGTGCAGCACTCACGCCAGCTAACAAGCCAACGGTCAACAGGCCAGTGATCGCCAAGAACAACACCACTTCAACGATTGTAAACCCGGATTGCCACCGCTTCATATGCTCATTATTATAGCATAAGCACTATCAAATCACGATAAGCCAATCCACGATCCTGGCACCAAAAAACCACGAAATAAGAAAGCCAACGATTAGTAGCGGTCCGAATGGGATTCGTGCTCCACGCTGCACTGTGCCTCGAAGCATCCCCGGCAGTACCAGTAGCGTGCCGAGTAAATTTGCCAGAAACAGCGCGAGAAATGCTAGTCGCCAATCCATTAAAAAGAGGGCGAGACCGAGCGTCAGCTTGACATCACCGAACCCTATCCAGCGACCACTCGACACGACGTAGAGCAATACGTACACGCCACTGAGGATAACAACCGCCGCTATCAACCCCAGCACTCCGCCCGGTAGCTGACCAGTCGCCACATGAATCCCAGCAAATAGTGCTCCCAATATCACGAACGGCCAATTCGCCACGTCCGGAAGCAAAAACCACCGCTTGTCATACACGAACAGGAACGCTAGATATGATAGCCCCATCAGCATAATCGCGACCTTCGTTATCATTAGTGGCGCCGTAAACGTCATCATGCCATGCCACGTCACCACTGTAAACAGCCCGGCCATCGCCACTTCGAGCCCCAGCTCCATCCAGCCAATCGGTGCCTGGCAATACCGACAGCGACCTCTAGCAGCCAGCCAGCTCACCACTGGCAGCAAATCATACCAGCGTAGCTCGTGCCCACAGGAAAGACACTGCGATCGATCTTTCTTGAGAGGTTTGAGCAGCAGCTTCAGGCGGCGGAGTTCCAGCGTATCAACCGGTTCGCCGGCCTGCTTGTCTTCAACGAGCTGCCGAGCACGGACTCGCCACACCTGAGCACCGATAAAACTTCCCATCACTGCGCCAAGAATCGCTACACCCACCAGTATTGTCACTACCATCATACTGTTAATGGTAACAAGAAATCATGAAAAAAGCAGCCCCCTGATAGTAGAAGGCTGCCAATAATTCGTTGTCTCTGGTTAGTTTTGGTTGTCTTTACAAAACGCACCGCTTCCTTCCAGCTGCACCTTGACGGCAAACGAGCGCGGCGAACCACTTTTGGCAACAATATTTTCGCCATCACATTGAGCGCTCGTGGCATAGACCATCTTCTCGGTCGTTGCCGAACCCTGTTGGGCGACGCCAGTTACCACGCTGTAATTGTTGCCTGTCTGCGGATCCTTGAATTCACCGTTGCCACGCTTCATATACGAATCGAGGAAACTATTGATCGACCCCGTATCGGTTTTCGGGATGCTTCCCTTGTTATTTGTTGCATAACTATTCACCTGCGAGACGAACCGAGTCACGTCACTGCGTCGTTGTGTGTCGCGCTGGCTGCGCTGCAAGGCCGGCCACGCCAAGAATACCATCAAAAATATCAGTCCGGCGATCGCCAGCACCAACACGACTTCAATAATTGTAAACCCTCGATTTGCTTTTTGCTGAGCCATGAAGTTGCCCACCTTTCTGTGACTTAACTTTCTTTCGTTATTGTACCGTACTGCTTATGGATTGTCTAGAGGCTAATATCTCCGACCAGATTATAAATTGGAAAGATTATTGCACCCACCATCACGCCGGCCACGACCGCCAAGACCACCATCAGCACTGGTTCAATGGTCGTCGTGATCGCCTTGATCTCCTCATCCAGCTCTTCTTCGTAAATCTGCGCGCACTTGCCCATCATCTCATCAATCTTACCCGACTGTTCGCCAATCTTGATCATCTGCGGCACCATCGGCAAGATATAATCCTCATTTTTTAAGGACACTGACAGCGCCTTGCCGCCCTTCACCTTTTCGCTAGCATGCTCAATACCTTGACGGATAACTGAATTATTGACTGCCCGAGCAGTGATGCGCAACATGTCCAGCATCGCCACTCCGCTATTAAGGAGCGTTTGACCGGTACGAGTAAAGCGAGCCATGTACAGCTTGCGGAACATGGCGTCAAACACTGGTATGTTCAGCTTGAACGTATCTTTAGCGCGAATACCAGCCTCGGTTTTGAGATACTGCTGAAAGAAATATAAACCGATGCCAAGTAAAATCACCAACGCCCACCAAAACTGCGCCAAAAAACCAGCGACGCTGACCATGGCCTTCGTTGTGAACGGTAGCTCTTTGTGTAAGCTGCCATACAGTCCTTCGACCTGCGGCACTACCATCACGAGCATGAACACCACTACCGCGATGATCACCAACAGCACAATCGCCGGATAGACCATGGCGCCACGCACTTTGCTAAGCATCGCTGCATCTTTTTCTTGCTGCGACGCGATGCGCTTAAGCGCTTCGTCCAACGTTCCTGACGCCTCACCAGCTGCCACCAACGCTACGTATACATTGTCAAATACTTCTGGATGTTTCTCGAACGCGCTTGATAGTTGCCGACCGCCCTCAATATCAGAAATTATCTCCTGAATGATACTCTGCATCTGCTTGTTTTGCGTTTGCTCCAGCACGGTATGCATGCTCTGCGCCAGCGGCAACCCCGCACCAATCAACGTCGCTAGCTGCCGCGTAAAAACGATCTTGTCCTTGGACGATATTTTATTTGACAATCGCTGAAAGAAGCCCTCACGCTCATCTTGAAGCTCAATTTTCAGCGGCACGAAGCCCTGAGCGCTCAATAGCTTCGCCGCGGCAACCTCGCTCTCAGCCTGCACAACCGACTTGGTAATCTTTTGCGTGGCTGAATCCCTGGCCTCATAGTAATATTTTTTCATGCGCTATCCCCTGATAAGCCGCTCAAACTCCGCTAGATCAACCGCAAACTCACGGGCACTATCATAGGTAATCGTACCGTTTTGTACCAGATTTACCAGCGTCCGATCCATGGTCTGCATACCCTGATCAGCGCCCGTCTGGATGACAGCATCCAGCTGATGGCTCTTGCCCTCGCGAATAATGTTACGCACCGCTGGATTAGCAATCATGATCTCGGCCGCCACCACCCGACCGCCACCGATAGACGGCACCAGCCTCTGCGAACAAATTGCCATCAGGATGTTCGATAGCTGCGCCCGAATTTGCGGCTGTTGGTGCGGCGGAAAGACGTCGATCATACGGTCAATCGACTGCGCCGCCGAGTTGGTGTGCAGTGTCGCAAATACCAAGTGCCCGGTCTCGGCAATGGTAATCGCCGCCGAGATTGTCTCGAGGTCGCGCATCTCGCCGATCAGCACCACGTCTGGGTCTTGGCGCAGGCTAGAGCGCAGCGCCGCTGAGAACGAATAGGTGTCATAATGAACCTCGCGCTGCACCACCACCGATTTTTTTGACTTATGCGTAAATTCGATCGGGTCTTCAATAGTGATGATATGCTGCGACTTTTCGGTATTAATTTTATCGACCAGAGCCGCCAGCGTCGTCGATTTACCAGAGCCGGTCGGCCCCGTCACCAACACCAACCCGCGTGGGAAATCAGCAAATGTATTGACAATCGGCGGCATGCCCAGCTCCTGCGCAGTCTTAATCTCGTTGGGAATTAAGCGTAGCGCCGCTGCCAAGTTACCCCTCTCATGAAAGGCATTCACCCGAAATCGCCCCAGCGTACCGAACGCAAACGAAAAATCAAACTCCTTATCTTTGAGCAAAATTTGCCGCTGATCCTCATCAAGAATCTGAAATACCAGCCGCTCCACGGTCGCCTCATCAAGCGACTGCGTGCCCGTTGCTGCGACCAACGTTCCGTCAATACGCAGCATCGGTGGCAAGCCCACTTGAATGTGAAGGTCTGAGGCCCGCTTTTTAACCACCTCTTCTAGTAAAATCTCGATGCGTAATTCTTGATTGTTCATAATCGTCCCCCTTTTCTTTTATGCTGTATCGGCTGCTACCCGATTTACTTCCTCTAATGTTGTCACGCCACTGAGCGCCTTGAGATAACCGTCTTGACGCATCGTTATCATGCCCTGCTGAATGGCAAGCCGCTGAATCTCGGCGCTCGTCGCCCGCTTGACGATCAAGTTTTGAATCTCCTCAGTGACATCCATCACCTCGTACAAACCACATCGTCCTGAGTAACCTTGCGGCGTCTGCGGCATATCGCGGCCCCTGACTAAAGTATAAGCGGCTTGACCAGATAATGGCAAGGCCTTGTAGCCCAAATCCTGCGAAACAGTCGATATGTCAGCCTGGGTTTTTGGCAGGAGGTGGCCAACCGTTGACTGAATAGTCTCCGTTTCAAGTGGTGACGATTGATATGAATCATACTTTGGCGCCACCCGCCTGACTAGTCGTTGACCAATAATGGTGTTCACGGTACTAGCGATCAAGAACGGTTCAATCCCCATATCCAGCAGCCGCGGCAGCACACCCGCCGCCGAATTGGTATGCAGCGTCGAGAAGACTAAGTGTCCGGTCAATGCCGCTTGCACCGCCAAGTTCGCTGTCTCGGTATCGCGGATTTCACCGACCATCACCACGTCGGGATCCTGCCGGAGGATTGACCGTAAGCCCGATGCAAAGGTCAGCCCAACATCAGCATGCACCTGGATCTGATTAACGCCGTCAATCTTGTACTCCACCGGATCCTCCAGCGTCACAATATTGATCGAGTCGTCCTTGATTTCCTTGATCAGCGCATATAGACTAGTCGACTTACCTGAACCGGTCGGCCCAGACGTCAAAATCATTCCGCTCGGCCGCTTGATGCCTTTTTGGATGGCCCTCAGTGCGCGCCCAGCATACCCCATATCAGTCAAATCAAACGAGTTACCTGTCTTATCAAGCAGACGAATCACCACCTGCTCTCCCCACACCACCGGCGAAATCGCGATACGCAGGTCAACGTCCTTGCCGGCCACATTGACCGCAAACTGGCCATCCTGCGGAATTCGATGCTCATCAATTTTGAGATTTGATAGAATTTTAATGCGACTGACCAGCGCTGGTTCGATACTTTTTGGTAGCTGCATAATTTCCCGCAACACGCCATCAACACGACAGCGAATTTTCAACGCCTTTTCTAATGGCTCAATGTGTACGTCCGAGGCATGGCTCTTTACTGCATACTCTAGGATCGTACTAAGCGCCCGCGAGATCGGTGAATCTTGAACGATCGTCACGATGTTCTGCGATGACTCATCCAGTGCTTCGCGCTGCGAGTCTTCCGCTGCTTCATTGACCGATGATAAGTCTGTTCTGTACTGACCAAGGACATGACGGATGCTTTCTTCGGAGGCCATAAATACCTTCAGCGGCCGCTGAATACGATTTGCTAGGTAGTCAACCGCCTGGACATTATTAGCATCAATCATCGCCACCGCCAAGCGCCCCTGCACCTCGGCCAGTGGTACTGCCATAAATCGCTCGGCAACATCCTCCGGCAGTAGGTTCAAGATGTGCTGCTCAATCACGCTGCTTGCGAGATTAACATACGGCACACCAGATAGTTGCGCCACCGCATGCACCAATAATTCATTCTCCAAAAGGTGCTCCTCGGTCAATAGTGACAGTAACGGCTTACCCGACTCGCTGGCACGCTTTTGCGCCTCCTTAACAACCGACCGCTCAATCAAGCCCTCGCTCGTCAGCAAGCCAATCAATTTTCCCTGCATATCATCCGTCAGTAGCGCCATATCACCTCCGCGCTAACTACCAGTCGCTTTGCCAACAATTGCTTCCACCGTTGGGTTAATAGCTTCACGATTAAATACTGTCTTATCTGGCTGCTCAATATCTGGACTAATCTTTGATATCGTCTGCACTTCCACACCCGATGATGGTACGCGCAAGAATGGAATGCTGCTGGCAACGAAATATGCCACCACAACGCCAAGGCTGGCTATCAACACGATCATCGCTATATCGCTCTTCTTCATGGCTTGATCACCTTCTTTCCTAATCCAACTTTTTGCGCCGGCTCAAAATAGGCCTTGCCAGAGATATCCATAGTCATCTTGCCGTCCTCGCTGGCCTGCATCTCAATCTCGGTAATATTGATAACCCGAATTGATTTTTCAAAGCGCGTTAACAGCTCCTTGAGGCTTGACGACGTACCGCTCACTGTCATGGTGAAACTCACCGCCGAGCGACCATCACCAGCATCCTCTTGCTCCGCACCCGACTCATTTGCCGTATAGTGGACTGAGATGCTTTCCAGCGACAGACCGGCGATGCCATTGACAAACTTCTTCTGGATGGACGCACCAAGCGCATCGGCATTCGCACTAGCCGGCAGCGCATCAAGAATTGTCTGCAATGGACTACTGCTATCCTTTAACTTCACTGAGTTAAGCGCCTCATTCGCCTCTAGTGAACGCACATTATCTTTGAGCGACTCGGCCGCCTTTTTATTATTCTCCAGCGTATTGATAGTGTCTTGCTTCGCGAGCACCACTGCGCCATGAAACAAAATCTGCCGCACGAGGAAGAACGACACCACAATTGCCACGCCACTCACAAATGCCGCACCCGCCACGAACAGAAACATGGTTTTTTTCGAGGAGTCAATCTGCTGGCGCTTACGGATGGCAACGTCTTTATTTTCAGGCATTAGTTTTTCTCCTTATTTGAAGCGTCTTTTGGCTTCTTGGCAAATAGGCTCTCTGGCACCCCCAGCCGCGAATCAGTCACATCAACTTTACCGTTTGGCGTCGCAATCACCACTGAGCCGCTCGTTTTCGAGAACAATTCTGCCGGATAGGTAAACGTGAACGAGAAGCGCAACACCTTCTTACCGTTGGCATCTTCACCAAAGCTAGCCTCACCCGCCTGTAGATTCTCAGCCAGCGGTTGTTTAACCTCTTGCCCATTTTGTGTTGTCTGCACAGTCGTATTAGTAATCGTCTTCTTAAATATCTCCAGCGCGATATAGCCATTCTCGGCTGATCCCTCAATAGTAATTGTCCGTGACTCTGGTTTGAGCTTTAGTGTTGCGATTTTAATACTATTTGGCGCCACTGGATTCACCGCCGTCATCACGTCAAATAGCCGCGAATCAGCCTGCCGCTCACTTGATAGTTTGTTGATTGTTGCCAGCTGATGCTGAATGGTCACCAACTTATCGAGATCTTCAATCGACGTCAGCTCACGTGTCTTGCTCTTAATTGTCCCATCATGCAGCGCCTCCAGGGCTACTTGACCGCCAAAGATCAAGCCAAGCGCAACTGCCACTCCGACCGCAATCATGCCAACGGTTATTGACATCGCGGTGACAGCGTTGCGCATCATTTTTGCCCGAAGCAACTCGCGCTTGACATCAGGAATCAAGTTAATCTCAATCACGATCCATTCCTCCGCTGCGCTAAACCAACGACCGTCGCAAACTCCGAGGCAATTGGTGCTAGTTTTTGCTGATCGGCCTGCCCAAGACTGACATGCTGCCACGGATCAGCCGTAGTCGCCGGTATGCCGGTCTTGCTAGCAATATAATTATCCATCATCGGTATCGCCGCACCAAAGCCCGACAGCAGAATTCCTGACACGGAAATGCTCGGATAGCGCGTCTGGAAGAACTTGATTGATTTGGTCAGCTCAGCCGCAAAATTATCCAGCACGCCGTCAATCGCCCTGAGAACTTGCCCCTCAAGCCGGTCAGGTGCCAAGCCAAACTTGATAATAAACTGGCGAGCCTGATCATCCTGTACGTTGAGATTTTGCACTGCCGCCCGCACCAACGCTTGCAGTCCGCTCGGCACCGTGCGCACTAGCCGCGGCATATCGCCATAAATGACTGCCAAGTCAGTCGAATGTTCGCCCATATCCAAAACTAGCTTTGCGGTTGCTCCATCAGTCGGCGCTAATGCCCGAAGCATCGCGATCGGATCCGGTTCCTCAGCGACCACATTAAAGCCAAGACCTTCAATCAACTCAAGCCGTTCCTCGACATAACTAATCGCTGCACTCGTCAATAACACCTCATACTGGCCCTGCTCACGCAAGCTGTCGCCGAGTAGCGCCCAGTCAACCTTGGCATCCTCAATCGCCATAGGAATGTACTGATCGACCTGATATTTCATGGTCGCCTTCAGCTCTTGGTCTGACACTTTTGGCACATCAATAATCGCCGTAAAGGTCTTGCTCGACGGCAGCCCAATCGCTACATTTTGCGTCTTGATACCGCTCTGTCCGACAGCGGTCATGATCACTTCACCAAGCTTACGCTGCGCTTCCGGTGAATCACTACCTGTAACCTTCGGGTCGACAGGCGCATAACCATAGTGCAGCAGATTCCATCCGTTGCTCGTTCGCGCCAGCTGAACTACACGCACCGCATTCGTCCCGATGTCTAATCCGAAAAAGTCGCCCAGCCCTTTTGCTATTTTCATACTATTCTATTATACATAAGCATTTTAAAATGTAAAACCCTTAAAAACGCGGCGGCAATTCCTTTAGATGCATCGTTTTGATAGCCCCCGATTCTTTCGACCGCTCATTTCCCCATAAATATGCATCGGCACGCAAATTCAATATTTCCGCCGGCTCGCCCGGATTATTGCCAGAGGTATCGCCACCCTTGGTAAAGGTACGGCGCAAAAAGAGGTGCTTCGCGATAATCGGACCGTTGATCCGCAACTGTTTTTCACATGTCTTCGCATCCAGCCCCGACAGCCACTGACGACCATCACGAACTATGGTATCACAGGTGTTAATTGTACCATTCTTGGCCACCAGCCAAGCATCAAGCTGCGTCACATTCGGCTCAATGATAATATGCCGAGCGCTGATAATCAACTGCGGCAGATCCCGAGCCGCCGAATAGTTACCGCCCTCCTGCTTTACGTCACCCTTGATAGTCACCACGCCGCTCGATTTGATAACAATTTGCCGGCCACGCTTAATTTCTCCACCGGTAATCGTCAGGTTGCCAGCCTGATACACGCCACCAGCCACGTCGCTCATAGACACCGCCCCAGACAAATTTCCCGTGTTCGTAAAATAGGCATCAGGTGTTCGCACGGTCGGCATCTTGTCGCGAAAATTACCAAACGGGGTGTTAGTGTTTTGAAACGTCAGATCATTATATTGCCGTGCCTCAATCGCCCCCGTTCGCCCTGTCGGCGTAGATGACAAGCCTGCCCCCGAGGAAGAAATAATTTGTCCAGGCGCACTAATGGCATATTCCGCCCACGATCCGTACAACCGCGGCTCCCCCGGCACTGGCTGCCACCCCTTTGGCGCATACACACCGAGCAGCCACCGAGCAGCCGCATTAGCATTGGCGAGGCTAGTTGGAGCAATCGCATCTTGCACCTCTAGGGCAATCACATTATCACCAGCCCGTAAATAATCCGCGATGATTCTCTTCATCTCGACACCAGACGACGCTTTCGGATTGGCAAAGACTGGCTTGCCATTAATATACACCGCCGCATAATCATCAACCGCCAAACGCAAGTATAGTCCCGATCGTCCATCGTTCAACAAATCCAGCTGACGAATCTCTTCAAGCTGCTGGCTAGTCAGCCGGAATTTCTGCCGAAATAGTGTTACGCCAGACGACTTCACGTAATTTTCACCATTGGTATCAGTTTGCGGCGCATTGTGACGCCGGGTCAGTGCCTCTTTCAGCTTTGTCTCGTCCTTGCAGCGTGCGCCCCAGAGCGGCTTCGACTGGCCACCTTGATCATATATCGACTGCCGAAACGCTCCATCAGTTGCCCACGTAGATGTTCCTGACTCTTTGATGACCCCGCCGCATTCGGCAAACTCGGCCGCCCCAGCCGCGCCCGATCGCTGGGCAGGCACACCAAACGGCACTTTCGTCGTGGCATTAGCATCCGTCGCCCAGCCACCATAAGCTCGTGGATTAACGTATGCTCCACCCGCTAGACCACCGCTATTAGCCGCCACCACATCATCAAACCAACTCGGTGCTGGCGTCGCCGAAGACGTGCTATTTTCACCATCCGGTACCGTCCATGTTGACACTGATCCGCTACACTTATCCTGACCAGCCGTCCGATTACCGGACATCGGTGATGGCATCATCGTAAACCCACCATAATTAAACGTCCCGCCAATACCATCGACCACTGTCGTAGCATTTGCGTTCACACGACAGTCAGATCCACCATCCCCGGCCGTTGGCCAACTACTAATCCGTTCTGGCGTCCCGCCGAGCTGCTCTCTCTCGCCAACCGGATATTTCTCCCACGGCATGTGATACGACGTGGCTGGGTCATAACTACTGCCGCCCGGTGGCGTTGTCGTACTTGCTGCTAGCACCGCCCTCTCGACGTGAGTTACGTCAGGTGCTACTTGCGCCGTCACGCTGATATAATGACGCCAGATATACACTCCAAGGCTTCCGAATACCACTAGCCCAACAACACCGACTCCGATCCACCACCTTTGGGTTTTTAACTGCAGCGCCATCTATCGCCTCACCCTCGTCAGTGATGTCCTGACTTCCGCATTATTATTACCCGCACTACCGTCTATCCCGACACCAACTCGCACATCCGCCCCCCAGAACTGAACTTTTGGCCGTCCAGCGACTCTTGCACAATCTACCGCATAGCGAAACGTACTGGTATTCACATGTTGGTTGTATGTACTCACAATAGTCATATAGCACAACTGGTCACCAGTCGTCATTGTCACTCCACTCAAATTATCCTTGCCAAGCGGAATTTCCAGCCCACCTCGCTGGATAATTGTTCCCGCGCCATTACGTGCCAAATTATTTGATGTACAATCTGCCACCTGCAAACCCGGTCGACTATTTTTAATCGTGTTCTTGGCGATATAACAATCCCAATCACCCACTAAATTACCCGGCGAACGTCTATCATACGGTACGACAACCCCCTCACCGCCTGGCACGGTATAATTTCCACCGCCCCTTAACACAAACCGCACTACAGCATAATTTGCCCGATTTGACCGTGTCGATCCTGTATGATTAATTCGCGCAGTCACGCCACTCACCTCAATCGTTCCTTCATTAATATAATCTGGCGCCTGCACCTCCGGCCGCAACTCATAATCATACGGCACCGATGCACAGGCATTCGATGAGACCCCCCAGCCGTCAGTATTCCACGCACCCGGCAGCCATAAAATCTTTTGACATACTGTTTTACCGACATCATCCTGCGTCACAATCCCCTCAGCTCCAAAGACACTGTTATATGGTTTAACGTCGTTCGGTGCATAAAAGGTGTTCCATGGGCTAGCGCTACGCGTATACGGCGACGCCCACGCATGATGCGTTGTCGTGCCATTAACATCCTGGTTAATGCCTATACGCTTTAGAGTATAGGGAGGAATCGTGTACGAAGAATTATTCCGTAGATAATGAAAAAATCGTACGCGCTGTCCTGGCGCAGCGGTCACGTTTTGCACCAAACTGCCACCATTGATTGACACTCGCGATTGCCCTTCAACGGTCCATTGGTTTGGCGCCTGCTCACGCTTAATCCATACCTCGACATCTTGTGTCGCACAAGCACCGCTACCGCCTGGACTACTATAGAAACAGCGCCGCACCTGCAAAATGATACGGCCGGAGCTTCCTGGTGCAATTACGCCAGATATGTCAATTCCATTTACTCGAATGCTACTACCGCCATCAACCCAGTGGTACGCGCCCGATGGATGCGTCCCACGATCAAGCGTACCGCCAGATAGCAATGTCCGACCATTCTGACTAACCGTTACATTTATTGCCCACACCCGTGCTCGCGACTGACCATTACCATTCACTGACCCCCTCAAGTCAAGTGATAATGACGTCGCATTCCAGCTAACGGTGTTAATAACATCATTCGTATATGACGTCCCAGGCGACGACATCCACATCGCACCGCACCGCGTTCCACCGCCCTTACAGATATATTGCACCGCAAACCGTTCACCATCATTGCGTGCATTAATACACATCAAACGTCGTCGGCCGCTCAAACCGCTACAGTCCACCGCCTCTGCTTTATCCGCACCAATAATCGCCAACGTCGATGCGACAACCACAAGTGCCAGCATATAGCCAATAACAAGCCGTAGTCCGACCCTAACCCTGACCCGGTGTACCATCCTTATTCCCCGCACCCGCATCAGCCTTACCGATTTCGACTAGTGCTTTTACCGTATCCTGATTAATACCCAGTCGATAAAACGGCTCGACCGCCTGACGCATCTTCATCGAGTTGATCAACCCTTGATGAATCTGATCAATCCGCTGGCGATCATTCCGTAGCGATGCATCGTGAAGCACAATATAGTGACACACCGTATCGTCACCCGGGCCGCCACGTTCTGAGATCTTCTTCACCAGCCCTTCAAGCGCTGTCGGACCATACCCATTTGGCGCAGCGATAATTGACCGATATTCTTTTATCATATCCTCGCCACATATCATCTTAGCGGTTGGCGCGATATCTTGACTCGGCTCTTTTAGCCCAACATGCAATCGCCCCATCACCATCATGATAACGGCGACTATCGCCCCGACACTCAACACGATACCCACTATCATAAATATTCGCGAGACAATAACCTTATTCATACTGCTTATTCTAATACATATTATATACTGAGGCAAGTTTGTGTAATTTGTTATAATACACGATATGAGTCTATCAATCGGAATCGTCGGCCTGCCAAATGTTGGTAAGTCGACCATATTTAATGCACTTACTAATAATAATATTCTAGCGGCTAATTACCCGTTTGCCACCATTGAACCAAATACTGGCATTGTACCGGTTCCCGACGAGCGGCTCAATGTACTCGCAAAACTGTATGATACGCAAAAAATTATCCCCGCGACCGTAACGTTCGTCGACATCGCTGGATTGGTAGCTGGCGCCTCAAAAGGAGAAGGGTTTGGCAATAAATTCCTGCACAATATTCGTGAATGCGACGCCATTATCCACATCGTTCGCGCCTTTGAAAACTCAGATATATTACGACACGACAATACCCCGATTAACCCTCAGGCCGACATTGACATCATCAATACCGAACTTATCCTTGCCGACATCCAAACCATAGAACATCGTCTGCCTCGTCTCCAAAAAGAAGCCAAAGCCAAGCCGGAGGCACGACAGGTGGCTACATACCTTGAAACGCTCCTGACATCACTTAATTCAGGCACGCCGATAGCATCCATAGAAAATATCAAATATGAGATAATTAATGATCTTCATTTACTCACCGCCAAGCCAATTATTTATACATTTAATGTTGACGAGGCGGGACTCGGCGACCATGCCCTGCAGGAAAAACTTGCCAAACTCGTCGCGCCAGCCCGAGTATTATTTATTTGTGCCAAGCTTGAAGAAGAGCTCAGAGAATTGTCAAATAATGACGCCTTGGAGCTACTTGATAGCTACGGGGCTTCCGAAACCGGATTGTCGCAGCTTATCCATGCCGCGTACGACACACTTGGTCTACAAAGCTATCTCACGGCAGGTCAGAAGGAAGTTAGAGCATGGACAATACATAAAGGCTGGACGGCGCCACAGGCTGCTGGCGTCATCCACTCAGACTTTGAGCGCGGATTCATCGCTGCACAAGTCATTAGCTACCACGACCTTGTTGCCGCAGGTTCAGAAGCTAAGGCCCGTGAAGCGGGTAAAATACGTACTGAAGGTAAAAATTACATCATACAGCCTAACGATGTTGTCGAATTTCGGTTCAATGTCTAACATTATTGTATATTATACTACGTTGATTTAAGTACAACGATGCCCTTTTTACTACAACTATTACCTCTGTTATTTTTCAGTTGTAACTTATAAAAGCGCTCAACGTTACCCTTACTACCAGCGACGGTGCTATCCTTTTTATCAAGAACTACAAAATACTGTTTTGCCCATTGCTCAAAATCGGTCAGGATCTTTCGTCGTATAGCAGCATTTTTTACAACACCCTTTTGTACCAAATGACGCCCTGCCTCAAACTGCGGTTTTACCATCGCTACAAGCACCGTCGCACTGCCCATCAGCCGTTTTGCAACGTGTGGTAGAATGTCGCGCAGACTAATAAATGACACGTCTCCCACGATAATGTCTGGTGGACAATCAAGCTCAAAGTCACGAATGTCTGTCTTTTCGTGTAATATTATGCGCCGATCGTCACGCAGTCGATGGTGCAACTGATTCGTGCCCACATCAACAGCATACACACGTCGGGCGCCATGACGCAGCGCAAAATCAGTAAATCCACCGGTACTCGACCCTATGTCCAGCACTGTTTTCCCCTGAAAGTCCAACCGAAAACTATCCGCCACGCCCGCTAGCTTGAGGCCTGCACGCGAAACGTACCGCTCACGAGTCAGCAATGTAATGTCTGCTGTCTCATTAACGAAACATCCGGGACGTGTCGCCACCCTACCATTGACCATGACTTGCCCTAAGCCTATCCAATTCTCTGCTTCTGAACGCGATTCAACCAACCCGCGTTCTAGTATCATTTTATCTAATCGCTGCTTCATGTCACTTCTCATTGTAGCCTGAATACATATTTTTCTCAATAACTAACGATCTACTGCGATAGCGAAACTGCTGTTATAAATACATCAATAGCTATTCTCATTTTTACCTATAGGCCGATCTTCGCTATCGTTAATTCTACGTTAACTAAAATACAACGTTGTATACTACGCATCAGTGTAATTTATACATCAATAGTTATATTTACCCCTGTAGTGGCTAAGAAGACTCTCACCATTATCGCAAATAGGCCCATATTTTTCATGAAAACAACTGTCGTATGTATCACCAAAAACACCCTACCAGCTATACATACATTACGTTGTATTTTTAGCATCAATACCTAAAATCTTGTTCTATTCTTTATCGTTATTTGATGTATTTATAACAACAAAAAGCGTCGCCCGAACACCCTGGGCGACGCTTCCGGCAAGAAGGCCCTTTTGTTATTTTTTGCGCTCTCGATATTCACCCGTCGCTGTGTCAACACTGACAATATCGCCCTGTTTAATGAATGCTGGTACCTTAATAACAAGGCCCGTCTCAAGCGTTGCATCCTTAAGTACGCTTGAAGTTGTATCGCCCTTCACGACATCTTCGGTATACGTAACTTCGAGATAAAGATTTTTTGGTAATTCAACATTAATCACTCGCCCGTCAAACACCTGGAGATTCAGCTCACAACCTTCTTTCAAATAATTTTTTGCCTCATCTACCACATCGTTAGACAGTTCAAATTGTTCAAAACTTTCTGGATCCATGAAGCAGAACATATCTCCGTCATGATATAAATATTGAACAGTCTTGCTAGTCACCTCAGCTGGCTCAATTTTGTCTTGACCCTTAAAGGTTTTCGGGATGACACTTCCGTCCAGCAAGTTTTTCAATTTAACGTTCACAATAGAGCCTCCACGCCCCATAACCTTCTGTCCATATTCAATAACGCGATATGGCTTACCGTCAATCTGACAAACCGTACCCTTTTTAAGATCTGTCGGCTGATACATATTGTTTTTCCTTTCCTATAACTTTTAAGCTACCGTACCTAATTCTAACATTCTTTCGGACGGCAGAGTATTTCTTGTCGGCTGAACATATTTTTTACTCAAACATCCCACAGTGGGCTTGGCATTATAATACTATCCTGCATCAAAAATAAAAACGCACTGTACAGCAGCCCACAAGCAACAGTGGCCTGTGCCTTACCCCTGCACAGACCACTCGACTTTCTCTCCTATCTATAAATACGTTTGGGATTAGAGAGTTCTCTCAACGTATACTTATTGCCCTTGCGACACAAACGGCAGCAGTGCTAAGTGCCGAGCACGCTTGATCGCCACTGCCAAGCTACGCTGCTGCTTGACACTGAGACCCGTCTTCGCTATCGGCTCAATTTGACCATACGCATTAACATAGCGCATTAATGTTTTGACATCCTTATAGTCAAAAACCGTTGGGGTATCTTTCTTTAATCGTTTTGCCATTTTGTTCTCCTTTAGAACGGTATCTCGCTAAGATCGATCGGTTTATCATCAATATCCGCTACGGTCTCAGCCTGCTTGGTATTAGTATTACGTGATGCGGTTGTATTCGCGCTATCACCGCTCGGGGCGTCAAGGAATGTTACGTCGGTCGCCGTCACTTCAATACGCGAGCGGCGCTTGCCGGTTTCTTTATCATCCCAGCTGTCCTGTCGCAACCGACCCTGCACCAACACGCGGCGGCCTTTTGACAGGTACTGCATCACCAGTTCGCCCAATTTTTCCCACGCGATAACGTCGAAAAAATCAGCTTGATCATCCTGTCCGGCACGATCAACCGCGATACTAAAGCTAACAACTGTCCGACCTGATGGCGTTGTCCGCTGCTCTGGATCGCGCGTTAACCGTCCCAGTAAAATAACTTGGTTGATACTTCGTGCCATGATGACCCTCCTTTTTTATTATGTATCGCGTCGAATATTAGGCTTCTTTATCAGCCGCCTCGGTAGCAACCTTAGCTTCGCGCTCTTTCTGCTCAGCAAGCGCCTGGCGTGTCTTCTCGTCGGTCTTAACCAACAAATAACGAAGTACCTCGTCGGTGATATTCAGAACATTTGATATCTTGAGCGGTGCACTGCTTGGCAACTTCACCTCAAAGTAAACATACACCGCAAAGTCTTCACGGCGAATCGCATAGGCTAGTTTTTTCTTGCCCCAGTTGTCTTCTTTGGTGATTTCACCACCATTGTCTTTGATCAACGCTCGAACCTTGTCCAGCGCCGCGTCCAAATTTGCTTCCAAATCTGGATGAATAAGAACGGTCAGTTCGTATTCATTCATGTTTCCTCCTTTGGAATCCATTACGGATGGTTATGTTATCGCACATAACCTTAGGTTATTATTCTCTCGTATTATACGGTAATCTGATGCAAAAGTCCAGTGATACACCCCGCCAGACCATGCTACAATAGAGTTCATGCGTATCGCCATTCAAGGACAAGCTGGATCATTTCATGAACAAGCAGCAAAACAATGGTACGGACCTGACGCTACCGTTGTTCCGTGCATGACCTTTGGCGACGTCTTTCAAGCCTATGCCCGCAATAAAGCCGACGCCGTTGTCGTGGCAGTGGAAAATACCATTTACGGGACCATCAACGAAACCTACCGTCACATCGAATCTTGTAGCGCTCCCATCGTCGGTGAAGTGACACTCACCATTCAACAAGCTCTTATTACCAATCCAGAGACAACACTTGAAGACATTACCGCTGTCTATTCACATCCTGTCGCTCTGTCGCAGTGCTGCCAATTTCTCCAAAAACACCTGCCACAAGCCGCACAAATTGAACATTTTGATACCGCTGGCGCTGTCGAATTCATCAAGCAACAGGGTTCACCACACCTAGCGGCCATTGCTAGCGAAACCGCTGCCCAACTATACAATATGCCAATTCTCAAACATCACATCCAAGATGCTCAGGACAACATCACGCGTTTCCTGGTCCTTGACCAGATAACCACGGCGACCGACGCTGATCGAGCAACGCTTGTGGTGACCACCGCCCATCAGCCAGGCAGCCTCCTTGAAATACTCCGCACATTCGCCGATCAGTCCATTAACCTCACCAGCCTACAATCCCAGCCCATCGTCGGCCAGCCGTGGAACTATAAATTCTTTATGACCGTTGACGCTGCCGGCCCGTCATTACATCGCGCCATTAATAAAATTACCTCAACTGGCCACAAAATAACACTACTTGGTGAATATCTGGCGGCACGTTAGTTTACTGAGAGGGCAAGATATCGGATATATCACCATCGGTCGCGAGCCGATCAAATAGGCTTTTTGCCGCATCATATACCTTAGCACTCTCCACGGCCCGACCATTAATCTCTCCCTTAGCCGGTACCGCCGCTATGCTTTCATAATCTGGTCTCGATGGCGAGACAGACTTTGGTGAAACGATTGTAATTTCCTTAGTCTCCGACCAACCATCAGCAGTCTGTCTGTGCGACCATTCCACTTTCGTCGGTAACACGCCTTCTAGAGCCGGTAGTAGTGCTTCTGGGGATTCGATATGCTGATGTGCCACAGGTTCTGGAGACAAAAAATCCAACCGCCACGTTATCCGATCCGTCTGTCTACTCTTTGCGCCGACCTCAATCATATCAGTGGCAACTTCTACTGCGATCTCACTTCCACCAAACCTTTTGTCGCCTTGAGCAACATCAACCGATACCACGTGTCCCTTATCATCTGTAATTGTTATTGACTGCTGTTTAGGCCTATTGTGATCATCATAATAATCTTGGCGAACGAGTCGAGCAGCATTACTATCAACCGACTTCCCTGCAGCAGTAAGCACTCGTCCAGCAACATCGCGCGCAGACTGGACTATATTGGGATCCTTTAAAAAGACCTCTGCCTCTCGACGGCCTTCGGTGTCTGGTAGCGTAAGTGTAATTTCTTCCACTCTCGAACTATCATTGGACTCTTTGGATGTTCCACCATCGGTATTTTCTACTGATGGTGCGGGCGGAACATCGTGTGACCGGCCAAGACTATACCCAAGTATACCCGATACGGCTAACGTGACTGCAGCAACCCCCAGCACAAGAGGATTCCTTAACTTGTCGCCTTTACTATTAGGGGATAATTCTCTATTATTTCTACAACTTATGTGCGCCATGTAGCCATCCTTCCACATACAAATCAATTTCTCACTTAGAATATTATAACCTATAAAATAATTATGTCAAGCTAGCTATTGCCCTAGCTCGTCGACACTTGAAACCAAAACATCACGAGCTTTCGAGCCGTTCGCCGGGCCAACAATGCCACGCTCTTCCATCTCTTCAATCAGTCGCGCTGCCTTGCCGTAGCCAATCCGTAGCCGCCGCTGCAGATAGCTGGTAGAGGCCTTGCCGCCCTCAATCACCACTCGCACCGCGTCCATAAATGCTTCGTCTTCACCACCACTGCTAAAGTCAACTGCCAGGCCGCCCTTGCCATTTAGTTGTACTGGCTGCGCTACCACCTCATCATTGTACTGCGGCGCCGACTGCATCCGCAAATGGTCAGTAATTTTATTGACCTCGTCATCGGTCACCCATGCGCCCTGGATACGTTTTGGCTTACTCATGCTCGGCGTATACAGCAGCATATCACCCTGGCCAAGTAGTTTCTCGGCGCCAATTTGATCAAGAATGGTCCGCGAGTCAACTTGCGACGCCACGGTAAAGCCGATACGCGCCGGCACGTTCGCCTTGATCAAACCAGTAATCACGTCAACGCTCGGCCGCTGCGTTGCCAAGACCAGGTGGATACCCACCGCCCGCGCTTTCTGCGCCAAGCGAACGATCAGCGCCTCGACGTCGCGTGCTGCCGCCATCATCAAATCGGCTAGCTCATCAATTACAATAACGATGTACGGCATCGCCCCGTCTTCGTGCTGTTGAATGTTGCCATCGGCGTCCGCTACCGGGATTTTTTTAGCTCGCGTGGCGAGGCGCTGATTATACCCCTTGATATCGCGAATCTTCTCGGCCGCCAACAGCTTATAGCGCCGCTCCATCTCATTGACCGCCCATTTCAAGGCCGAAATAGTCTTTTCTGGCTCAGTAATCACCGGAGTCAGCAAATGTGGGATGTCTTCGTACGGTGCCATTTCCACCTGCTTTGGGTCAACCAAAATCAATTTCATGTCGCTCGGACTGTTGCGATATAGCAAACTGGTCAGCAAGGTATTAATCATCACCGACTTACCAGAACCAGTCTGACCAGCAATCAACATGTGTGGCATTTTGTTGAGCTCGCCAACCACTGCTTCGCCAGAGATATCCTTACCGATGGCAAAACTCAATGGTTCGCGGGCATTCTTCCACTGCTTAGAGTCCAACACACCATACAGCCGCACATCAGCCGCTCGTCGGTTTGGCACCTCAATACCAACGGCTTTTTGCCCAGGAATCGGCGCTTCAATCCGCAAGCTCTGCGCCGCCAAATTCAAAGCAATATTCGTCTCCAGCGCCGTGATGCGTGTCAACTTCACACCACTCGGCGGTCGCAAGGTATACTGCGTCACTTTCGGCCCAATATTTGCGTCTTCCATCTCCACATCAATATTGAACTCTGCCAGGGTATCGTGAATAATCTGTGCGTTTTGCCGAATATCACCAGCGTCAGCTGGACTTTGCTTTTTCTCTAGCAAATCAAGGCTCGGCGCCTGCCAGTTCGGGTCGTGTGCCGCCACTAGTGCTGCTTGCTCCTCAGCTGCCTTATCCCGCGCCACGCTACCGCGCAGACTGCTCAGCGGTGACGTCCTTCTGTCTTTTGGCGTGACGGGATCAACGGTCGGGACGCCGGCATTCAACTTGATGTCGCTCGATGATTTGGCACTGGCTGCATCTTCACGAGCCACCTTTTTCATCACCGCCGCATTGTTATCCTCCTCGGAATGGTCACGCTTGAACGCTTCGGCTACTTTCTTGATCACCGTGAACGGCGACGTCTGGGTAATAAATAGCGCCGTGATGATGATGAGCACCACATATATCAAAGCAGCGATGCCCGGGTCGACCATGGCACTCATCGCTCGATTAGCCGTATCGCCGATGAACCCACCAGCCTCCGGCCGAGCTGGTGTTTTTACTAGCCCAAACAGCCCTGACAGCCACACTACTTCGAGGATGGCTGCTAATTTCATCGCCAGCGACAACCGATTATTCTCCGCGCGGAAAATCTCCACAGCAATATATATCAGCAAGATCGGTAGCCCATACATCGCATACCCAAGCATACTCAGAGTCGCTTTGTGTAGCCACCCCAGCACCGGACCACCAACACCAAACCACGCCACCACCAATAGAAGCGATAACACGACGAGCAGTACCGCGCCGACTTGCGCCCAAAAGCCGCTCGGCACATCATGCTTTGGAGCTGTGGAAACTGATTTCTTACGGGTAGATTTTCGTTTTTTTGGCATAACTATTTTTATTATATCACTTTACCGACATTCACATTGTAGCATATTTTACAACAAATAGCAAGCGTGGACTAGTATGCGCGCACTCGGCCGACCTCTCGAGCCTTGGTATCATTCGCCTCGGTGTCTGGCACCTGGCGGCGCGGGAAGCGGCGGCGCGGCATAGTTGGCAGAGTCATTTTCGGTTCCGCCGCTGAAGCGATGGTAGGTTTTTTGCTGCGCACCGGTGTCTTTGCGATAGAAGTATTCGAAGCAGCAGTCGATTTTACCGTTTTCAGACCGCCAACCTCGTTAATTACCGGGATAACGATCGGCGTCCGCCTAGTCTGGTCATATAATATATGGGTAATTTCATCCTTAATTTCTTTCTTTACCACATCAAGGTCGTACTTGCCAGCAAAACTACGTGCTGCCTTCTGTTTCAAGTACTGGCGAATCATATTCATCAATTCCTCAGAATCACGCAGATAGATGAAACCGCGGGAAATAATGTCCGGGCTAGTTAATAACCGCCCTGTGCCGCGCTGTACCGTTAACACCACCACAAACATACCTTCCTGAGACATATGAATGCGGTCTTTCAATACTACTTCAGAGACGATAGCGCCCGTATCATCATACATCACACCACCAACTTGAATCCGACCAGCTTTCTTAGCTTGGCGTTCAATATCAATTTCAATAATATCGCCAGCATCACACACAAAGATATTCTTCCTAGGAATACCGCACTCTTTCTCTGCTAACCGAGCATTATGCACCAGCATATGGAACTCGCCGTGAATTGGCATGTAGTATGTTGGGTTAAGCGCGTTAATCAGCTTAATGTGGTCATCATAATAGCCATGGCCCGACAAGTGTAGCGGCCCGATTCCCGTCAAGTGCGTCTTGCCATTCTGAATCACATCAGATCCTTCACGCATCAAGCCATCAACCGTTCGCACCACGTTTTTCTCATTGCCCGGAATCGGATTGGAGCTAAACACCACTACGTCAGAGCCTTTAATCTTCATGTATTTATGCGCGCCAGTCGCCATACGGCTCAGCACGGCATTAAACTCACCCTGCGAGCCAGTACAAACCACAGTAATCTGGCTATCCGGCAGCTTGATGATGTCCTCCATCTTCATGACGGTATTTTTCGGGATCTTAATGGTGCCTGAACGCAGCGCCACTTCCAAGTTCTGAATCATCGAAAAGCCGGCAAATGCTACCTTGCGCCCGTGCTTATGCGCTTCTTCCAAAATTAATTGCAAGCGGTGCACCTGCGAAGAGAAACAGCTTAAAATCACTCGGCTGTTACTGAATTTATCCATCACCTGGCCGATAGAATATTGAATATCAAACTCAGTATGGGTATGCGTACCAGCCGACTCACAGTTAGTCGATTCATTCATGAACATCAACACGCCCTCTTTGGCGGCGATTTCTGTCATACGCTCAAGATCAAACTTTTGGCCGTCAACCGGACTTTCCTCAAACCGCCAGTCACCAGAGTCAATCACCACACCCAGCGGCGTCCGGATCACCACCGCCGTTGAATCTGGAATCGAGTGATTCACCCGCACCAATTCTACCGAAAAATGCTTCGACACTTGAACAACTTCGTGGCTCAATGGGTCCATTACCCGAAAGTCCGGCTGAAAATCAGTATCGGCATCAGCCATCGACTTGTCCAGCATGCCGATGGTAAATTTCGACGCATAGACCGGTGCTGGAATCCGGTGGATAAAGTGCCGGAAGGAACCGATGTGATCAAGGTGCCCGTGAGTAAACACATGCGCCTTGATTTTATGCTTATTTTCCTCGAGCCAGGTGATATCCGGCGTAATATAGTTGATGCCTGGATAATCGCTGCCCGGAAACAAAAAGCCCATATCCACAATGATAATCTCATCGTCATACTCAATGGCGTTCATGTTTTTACCGATGCCCATTTCGCCGACACCACCGATTGGGATGATCCGTAGTTTTGGCTTGCCGCCGCGAGTGCGCCTTGGCTGCATTTTGGCGCTAAATTGCTCGCCACCATAGCCATTGTAAACTGATTTGTTTACCGGGATATTGATTACGTGCTGCGACGCCCTGAGATTGACATTCTCACTCGTGCGCCGCTGCGCCCGAAACACTTCGCCCTTGCGAGTGGTGGTACTATTCATCACCGCCGTGTTACTTTTTTTTGTAGCTGGTCGTTTTGACTGATCATCGCCCTTCGGCGTCGCAAGTCGTCTCTGGCCCATGCGTATTGTTCTCCTTTTATAAAAATAAATACCTTGCAAAATTAGAATGACAGGCGATAGACACGGGGGCAACGTACGACAAATCTATCCCCTAACAATTGCGTCCATTATAGCACGGGGCGCCAGTTCTTGTCAAAAATAGCTCAGGCGCTCGCCTGGGTTGCCAATTGCGCCGCCCGCACAAAATCATCAATTAACGTCTGCCGCAATGCCCCGTTATACAGCGCTGCTGCCGGATGATACAGCGGAATCACCAAGAACTTCAAACCGTTGAATTGTGCCCAGCGCGGATTACCATGATCACGCGAAATCGCCAAGTCGGGAATGAATGCCGTGCCGCTATGCCGACCCAATGTGATGACTACCTTTGGCTGAATAATTTGCAATTGGCGCATCAAATACGGCCAAAAAGCGCGCTTCTCTTCTGGTAGCGGATCACGGTTGTTTGGCGGGCGATACTTAACGATATTGGTGATATAGACATCTTGACGACGTAACTGGGCTGCGGCTAACATCTCGTCAAGAAATGTACCAGCTGCCCCAACGAATGGTTTGCCCTGAAGGTCTTCATTTTTTCCCGGCGCTTCACCGATAAATACAATGTCTGCGTCAGCTCGACCGTCACCCATCACCAGCTGCGTCGCCTGCAGCGCTAAGTCATGACAAATATCACCAGCGATAATCTCTGCCGCCAAAACCTCCAGTTGCGCTGCCTCATCCATATTTCTATTATACAAAACACCTCGTCACTATGCGAGGTGTTTTGCTTGATACTGAAGCGAAAATTACTTTTCAGCTTTTTCTTTCACCAGATTGACGAAGTCTTTCTCGTGCTTCTGCAAATTTGATTCTTGGATTTTCTTGGCAAAATTGGATAGCGGGTTTGACCTGCCTGACGACAGGCGCGGTGCCTGAACACTGTAATCTTTATTGGCACGTGCTACAAAGAAATCACCTAACGCCTTGTAATACTCTTTCATCTGCTTACCAAAGTCCTGCACTTCTTTTTGCTCTGATTTGGTAATATTATCAAGTAGCTGATAGCAGCCGCTCATTTTTTCATCGTAGAGCTTCCTAACTTCATCTGCTGGCTTACCGATATAGCTAAAATAGCTCGGTGAACACTTCTTGGAGAAATCTTTCATATCTCCTATCAGATTGGCGATGGCAAGCATATTTGGGCGCACCTTCTCATAGGCAGTCTTGTACTCGCCAAAGGATTTTTTAGTCTCCTCGTCGCGCATAATCTTCGATGAATCAAGCTTCTTCATCATCAAATCAGCACGTCCCACCGCCTCTTCAATCAGCTTCTTTGCGTTATCAGCATTCGACGACTTGAGTGCCGAGTTGAGGCTGTTACCGTCAAACTCCTTCAGTGTCTTAGCAGCTTCTTGGTAGTCGGCTTTTGATGGCCCACCAAGGAATATAACAGCCAGCACAATGCCAACCACGATAACTATCAAACCTATTGAACCGCCAATGATACCCCATAGCGCGCCCTTGCTCAACCCTTTCTTGGGCTGCATCGGTACACCTTGCTGCAGTGGCTGCTGTGGTTGCGGCACCGGTGGTACTGGCTGCGAGGGCGCCGGAGCAGTCTGCTCGGTCGCCACGGGCGATGTTGCTGTCGGTTGTGGTACGTTCTTATTATTCTTGTCGTCCATAATCCCCCTCAATTACTCTTACATTCTCATTGTATCGTATTTTGCTAAAAAGCAAAAGTTACAACCCGATCATCGTCAAGTTAATTTTACCGCGTTCATCAATACCGGTGATTTTCACGCGAACGGTTTGTCCTTCCTTGACCACGTCCGTCACCTTAGCTACGCGGTGATCGGCCAGCTTCGAAATATGCACCATCCCGTCAACTCCCGGCAGGATATTCACGAACGCCCCGAAATCTTTGATACTGACCACCGTGCCTTCGTAAATTTTGCCGACTTCTGGCTCTTCGACCAGGCTTTTAATCCAGTTGAGCGCCTTCTCAATCGATTCGCCGTTCGGGCTGGCGATGGTAATCAAGCCGTCTTCCTTGATATCAACCTCAGCACCAGTCTCGCTGGTAATCTTGTTAATCACCTCGCCGCCCTTGCCAATGACGGCGCCAATTTTATCTGGATCAATTTTTAGCTTTTCAATCCGCGGCGCGTACGGGCTGAGCGTCTCCCGCGGCGCTGGCAAAATACTCAACATATGATCAAGGATAAATGCCCGACCAGCCTTACTCTGTTCAATCGCTTGGCGCAGCACTGTCACCGGCAAACCATGCACTTTCATATCCATCTGCAGCGCCGTGATGCCCTTGGCTGTACCGGTCACCTTGAAATCCATATCGCCAGCAAAGTCCTCGGCATCGGCAATATCGCTCAGTACGTACGGCGTATCACCATCCATCATCAGACCCATAGCGATGCCGCTAACCGGCGCCGAGAGAGGCACGCCAGCATCCATCAGCGCCAGACAGCTCGAACAGGTCGCTGCCATCGACGTCGAACCGTTCTGACTCATAATTTCGGTAACGCTACGAATAGCGTATGGGAAGTCTTCTTCACTCGGCAGCACTGGCGTCAAGGCTCGTTCCGCCAAGTAGCCATGGCCAATTTCGCGCCGACCCGGACTGCCCATCCGCTTAACCTCGCCAACCGTATAGCCCGGCGCATTGTAATGGTGCATATAGCGCCGTTCGCCGTCGTTAACCTCCATAGTATCAACCAGCTGCGCGTAACTCAGCGGCGCCAAGGTGACGATGTTCATACCCTGCGTCACGCCGCGGGTAAACAGGCTCGAGCCGTGCGCTCGCGGCAGTAAGCCAACCTCTGAGCTGAGCGGGCGAATTTCAGTTAGTTTGCGGCCATCTGGACGCATATTATCCTCGACGATACCGCGGCGTACGTCTTTATGTAGCGCCAAGGTAAATGCTTCATCGTATTCGTCGCGCACTTCGTCGTACTCCTCAGCACTCAAACCCAGCTTTTCGGCCATCGCTTCGTGGAAGGCCCAGCGAATCTCGTTAACCACTTCGTTGCGCTCCGGATACGGCCGGCGAATTTTCTCGCCCAGCTTGCCATCAACCCACGCATCAGCCGTCTGCTGAATTGTTTCGTCCGGCAAAACCAATTCATATTCTTGCGCAGCTGGCGCCACTTTGGCCGCCAACTCTCGCTGCAAAGCAATCGCTGGCTGCATCATCTGGTGCGCCCAAGCCATTGCATCGACGATCACCTCTTCTGATACTTCCTTGGCGCCAGCTTCCACCATGGTGATACCGCTCTCGATACCAGCCACTACTAGGTCCAAATCAGATTGCTCACGCTCCTCGGGCGTCAAAAAGGCCTTAAACTCGCCATTCACGCGGCCCACCCGCAAGCCCGCCACCGGCCCGTCAAACGGCGTACCGGTCAGCATCAAGGCGCTCGACGCCGCAATCATCGCCACCACATCCGGGCGGAAATCCGGATCCATGCTCAGCACCGTCGCCACCACTTGTACTTCTTGGCGATATCCTTTCGGGAACAGCGGCCGAATCGGGCGGTCAATCAACCGACCGATCAGCACCGCCTCGTCGCTAGGCCGGCCCTCGCGCTTGATAAACCGCGAGCCAGAAATTTTGCCTGCCGCATAAAATCGTTCTTCATAATCAATCGACAGCGGGAAATAATCCAGCTGCACCGGCCGGCTGCCCACCTGGGCACTGCCCAAGACCACCGTATCGCCGTAGCGAACCAGCACACTACCAGTCGTCCGAAAACCAACGCGGTTGACCTCAATGCTCAACGGCCGGCCGCACAGCTCGGTGGTAACGCTAAAAATCTCCTTGCCACTCGGGTTAATAATTGCCATAGATCCTCTCTTTCTCGCAAAGACAGTAACAGGTGTATGCATGCTGGTTTACTATCAACACACCACACATCCATCACCGTCTGCGGGTTATATTCGCACTTTCTATTATATCACAGGGCCGCATGCTTTATAGGAAGCCGGCCCGACCAAACGCATCCCGAACCGCAGCGAGCTGCTCACTTACTCGGTCCAAAACCTTTGGCGTTGGTAATAACACTTCCGGTGAGCTACCGCCAGCCGCACCAATGACTTGTTGTATCACATTAAAACTCTCCATTCCCGGCAGCATAGCAGTCCACTCATACGGCTGCTCACTAGTTGGCGCTGTCGGTTGCCTCTGAGATACTGGCACAAAGGATAGCATCAGCTCTTCCGGATCAATTTCATACAGTATATCCCGAAAGGCACGTTCTGTCGGTAACCCTCGCCTCGATACTCCCCAAACCGCCATCAGCTCAGCGATCTTAGCTTCGGGCTTACCTGACAACAATTCAAACGCGACGGCTACGCGCACCCTACTATCATCACCCAAATCCGAAGAGACTCCCGTGCCTATCACTGCTCGCTCAGAATGACCGGCCTTACGCAGTAGCGCACTCCCCGTCATAAAACCGCGCTTACCTCCGCCTCGAGAGACAGATACCGATGCGGGTGGTGGTAATATCGGCGGCATTTCGCTCGTAAACACAGGCGCACCCTCAATACATCGCCGAAACATGTCACGGGCTTGACCATATATCTCATACGCCCCTTCAAGGTCAAGCTTCGAGGCATTCGTCTCTACCGATAGTATCCGTTGACTTTCATCGCCACGGTTCATAAGCAGCCCACCAGCCGTAGCCGCCACTGCTCCAGCCGCACCAAACAACAGACCGCGCCGACTTATCCTTGATGGCTCTGCATTTATGTTTCTTACCATACCGAACTCCTATTTGCACAAATACTCGTGCGCACTTGAGCACTCAGCCTCAATAACATTTTGTTGAGTAACCGTACGCAGTGCCAGCTCATAGAGTATAAACATTGCCTCCTTAAGATTGGCAAGGTGCTCTTCACCGGCTGCTGACTCCAGGGTAACAAGTTTGTGGCTATCAATATTGGTATTCTCAAATAACATCCCAAACAACTACTGAACCGATGTGAGGAGCTCTCCTCCCGCCAGCTTCAACCGTTGTCGCGGTGGTTTGCTTAGCACAACCGAGCCCAACAGCTCATCCTTCTCAAACATTTTATCCGGAAAGAAGTACTGCCAAAAATTATTAACAAATTTACTCGGTAGTTTTTCAGACGTATCAGAGTCGTCTTGTGACGAATTTGCTCGCGACGGATCCATGCCGTTTTCCCAAAAATCATCCATATCTGTAAATCTTGGGTTATGATCATAAGCGCGTAACTCTGGGTCCAACTGCCCCTCGATATGCACTAAGTCATCACTCAACCATTCACCGGACGGACCAATCCGCTCCCTAACAGCAGCCACAACTTCACTAATCCTTGCCGCTTGTTTAGCCACATCTGGCGGTAATTTATCAGCCTGCGGAGCATATTCACTCATAATCTGTAATTTAGCATAAAAACTATAAAAAGTCAATCAGCGCCCCATCGAACAGATCGGCTCACCCCGATAAAACAACGGCCCATGCTGCTAGGCTGACCCCGCCCATGCTACAATTAACAAGTGAAGCAGATAACCCACGCCAAAAACCGCCGCCGATGGCTCAGTATGAGTCTGGCTATTATCATGCTCGCTGGTGGTGGCTACACGCTCATCACGGCATTTAGCCCATTCTTTCACGCCCAGCTCATTAACCCAACGCGCAACGAAACCACCCAGCTTCTCGCCGCTACGCCAGAAACCAAGATCACCGAGGACCGTCTCTACATCCCCAAAATTGACATTAACGTGCCGTACGCTACTGGCGGCGCCGAAACTATGGAGCGGGGTGCCTGGTGGCGCCAACCAGAGAATGGCAATCCAGTTGATGGCGGTAATTTTGTCTTGTCGGCCCACCGATTTATCATGGGCCTGACACCGCAGCAAACCATCCAAAAATCACCATTCTACAACATTGACAAGCTGCGCATTGGCGATGAAATAATCATTGACTACCGCGGCAAGCGCTACACCTACGTCATATCCCGGCTATTTGATGTCAAGCCAGATGCCGTTCACATCGAAAACCGAACCGACAAACCACAGCTCACCCTCTATTCATGCACCCTCGGCGGCGCAGCTGACGGCCGGACGGTTTTTGTAGCTACGCCACGTTAAATCAAAATACCCACCTCGTGATATATCAAGGTGGATATCCGTACAACTACCCGGCGCGACTATTTACGCAGACCCAGGGCAGCCACAACCGCTTTATAACTCTCAAAATCAGTTCGCTCCAGGTATCTGAGCAGGCGCTTGCGCTTGCCAACCATCTGGATTAAGCCACGGCGCGCCATGAAGTCGTGCTTATTCGCCTTCAGGTGCTTGGTGACCTCTTTGATACGAGCCGTCAAGATCGACACCTGCGCCTGCGGGCTGCCAACGTCGTCCTTGTTGACCTGAGTCAAAGCAATTGCTTTCGCTTTATCGTCTTTGCTAATCATAGCCTCGTCATTATACCAATGCTACGCTAAAAACGCAAATCAGCTGCATTTACTAAAATGTCTGCACATAATTATACGCTGGATTACCGGTAGTCGGCACAGCTGCACCCGGAATGTTGCAGGTCGCCTTGACCGCGTTAACTTGAGCCGACTCCTGCGGCTTGGCAGAATTAAGGGCCGCAAATACCGCAATACCTGTTATCTTACCAGAGGTATCTTTGCACGGATACCAGACAAAAATATCATCCGGACCAGACGCGTTCTTGCTGCTGACACCCTCGCGATACCCCGGCTGGATATACTGTGGTACAAGTGAGTCAACGCTATTAGCGTTGTTGAACGTCCCCTGTCCTGACGGCAGCGTTCGTTTCTGTGTATCATATATCTGCAACGCGTCCCCAGCGATCTTGACAATGGAACGGATCTTGGTATCGGTAGCGTCCTGGCGCACGCCCGAATACGCCACAATACCGATGGTCGCCAAAATCGCGATCACGACCATCACAATTAATAGTTCAACGATTGTAAAACCTGTCTGCCTACCCATGTCTTGATAATAGCACTTCAAGACGAAATCCCAAAATCCGCTAATGGTTTTGCCTGAGCGACGTCATATTCAGCGATAGCCTGGCGGCGCAGCTGGTGGCAGTAGGCCCCTGTTCCCAGCTTCTGACCAATATCAACCGCTAGGCTCCGAATGTACGTACCGCTCGAAACATGCGCTCGAATCACCAGACGAGGATACTCATAGGTGACAAGCTCCAAGGTGTAAATCGACACGGTGCGCTCCGGCATATCGACCGGCTGACCCTGACGTGCCAGCTGATAGGCCCGGCGGCCATTGATCTTAATGGCGCTAAATATCGGTGGGCGCTGTTTAATTTCACCCACAAATGCACCGAGCACCGCTTCGACCTCACTGCGAGACGGCTGCCGCGCCGATACGTGAGTTAGCTCACCCTCGGGGTCACCAGTCGTCGATACCTCGCCAAGTATCAGCTCCGCTTCATACCACTTATCAAGCTTCGTAAAGGTATCAGCCTCGCGGCACTTCTTGCCCGTCACGATAATCATCAGTCCCGTAGCGAACGGATCAAGCGTACCAGTATGGCCAACTTTCACTTTCTTGCCCGCCGCCTGGCTGAGCACTCGCCGCAACCGCGCTACTACCCCAAAACTCGTCATGCCAGCCGGCTTATCAATGAGCAGCACCTCGTCCATGGGCTATTTTTGCCCCGGGATCTGGAACTGGGACGGATTAAAGGTGCGCGGCGGCGCCGGGGCGGATGGCGCTGAAGGCGATGTGTTCAACGCTGGCAGTCCACCATCGGCAGCACCGACCGGAGCTGGTGGCAGCGGTGGCAAACCTGATCCTGAAAAGTCAGAGAAATCAGGCAGCGGTGGCAAGCCATGCATCACATTAGACTCAATGTCAGCGAGCGTAGCCGGAGCAGACGACACTGTCGGTAGCGGCGAAGATGAAACCACCGGAGCGGGCGAAGCTGCGGGTTCAAGCGGCGGTGCAGCAGCCAGCGCCTCGGTAATTGCCGCGCGAGCGTCGCGCTCAGAATCTGGCAGCGATGGCGGCGCGGTAGATTGAGTCTGCTTGTCAGCCAGTGCCTGCGTCTCCTCTTTTAGCGCGGCAATGACCGCTTCGTCTTTATTGGTGGTCGCAAACGGGTCAACGCTCGGCGGTTCATCAGACTTCCCCATGGCGGCATTCAACGGCGATTCGCCGAGGGCCGGCCGCGACGCACCGACATAGGTACCGTGATGCAAGATAGTCTTGTTTTGATCAGTATCAAGATCGCGGCGCTTATCCTCAGCCGCCCGCTCCGTCGTTGCGTTCAACGTTCCACCTAGTAGTGGCGTGGCCGTTTCTGGCTCAGCCGACACTGACGCACTGATTGGTTGCGATGTCGATGTCGCACTGCTCCGCCCGCTCGTCACTGACGCCGCCCGAAGGCGATCAAGCTGCGCCGTGGCCGCGCGGGCCGCTGCATCCTGCTCTTCGGCCCGAGTCTGCTTGGCCACATCATCAAGGCTACCCCGCCGCTCATGACTAATTGACAACGCACCATCATCTCTTTTTGACTCAGCCGGCTTTGAGCGTTTTCCCCGCTCGACCTTAAAATTAGCACCATCCTGGCCGTCATTATCGTGCATCTCATCATCAGCTGCATCGGCCGCTTGCTTTGATTGCTCTGACTCTGAGTGTTCCTCGGCTTTGATCGCCTGTCCCTCAGCCAACCTGGTAGCAATCAATTGCTGGTTTGCACCAACCGCCATCAGCTCCGCCGCCAACGTCATCACCCGCGACGAGGTTAGGTTATTACTGAACCGCTCCGTCGCCGCCACAACACCTGTCAGCAACGCCGTTGCGATCTGCTCATCCATGGTCACTTTCGGTGTTCGTAACTCATCAATCAGGTCAACCAGCATCTCGCTGACGCCTGACGCCTTATCGTCATGCCAATCAACCGTCCCGAGACTGCTCCTTACCATACCGGCGGTCACCGTCGATACCACTGCATCATGCAAAATCTTGCCATGAGCCGTCAGCGCCTTGTCGAGATGGTCCTGACTCTCAACGTTCAATGCGAGCACCAGTTCAATGTTATAATCGCCCTGCGAGAACTCTAAATCAGCTTCGGTAATTGTCGCCCGATACGGCGTGATAAAAATCTTTACTGCATCATCAACCACCTTGTAGCGCAGATGGTCGGCTTTTTCCTTATCAAGCGCGATGATAAAATCACGCAGGCTGTCCGCCGTGGCTTCAAACGTCTCGTCAGGCTCGAGGAACGAAATCGCCGGCGGGACTTTGCCACTAAAAACAGCCGTGGCGTGCTTGCCCAGTTTATTTAGGAAAATTGTCAGCCCCAACGCTGCCGATAGCTCGTCCACCGATGGATCAGCGCTCACCGTCACCAAGATATTAGTCACATCTTTGATGCTCTGAATGATCTGCTGCTTTTGTGACTGGCTCGCCATTGTTGTGTCCCTGTTTATTTTTGTTTATACCGTTGAATCACATTATACATAAGCATTTCAGGAAAGTCAATAGATTATCGTCAATGCGAGCCACTCTTTACTTTTATTGGGTTTTTCTGTATAATCCATCCTTGATTAGCGAAACAAATTTATAGAGGTAAAGGAAATCTATGCCAATCATCAAATCCGCCATCAAACGGGCCAAACAAACCCTAAAGCGCCGCGAGCGCAATATCGGCATCAAGCGCGACATCAAGTCAGCCGTCAAGGCATTCATGGCTGAGCCAAGTGCCGCAACGCTGGCCGCTGCTCACAGTGAACTTGACACCGCTGTCAAGAAGAACCTGCTCAAGAAAAATACTGCCGCTCGGCGCAAGAGCGCTCTCTCGGCTGTTGCGAAAAAAGCCGGCGTGAAGCTTGAAGCGACCAAAAAACCCGCCACCAAAGCTCCGGCAAAAACCACCGCGAAACCAACCGCTACCAAAAAATCAGCTACAAAAAAGCCAGCAGCCAAAGAAGCTAAATAGCCATTCATGGTTGCATCAATAATACTCCCGTCAGTTGGCGGGAGTATTTTACAATTTGTGAGCCCTAGTACCGAGAAAGTCTAGTGCTTGTTCGCGGGCCAAGATCCTCCTTTATTCTATGGAACAAGTCATCCATATTAACTCGCTCCAACAGAACCCCTTGTGGCAAGCCCTTATCTACCTCGAGCGTTGTTATCATCCGAGTTACGAGCTGTGGGTAATAATTGTCCGTCTCACAAAAAACTCCACGAATTACATGCTCTTTTTTCCTATAACCAGCTTTACTGCATCATAAAGACCTTCGTCAGCAATTCTCAGTGTTTGCTCCTGTAGCTCATCAATGTCAGACACTCGCCCTGAGTTAAGTCGCATTTGTTGATATATCTGACTCTGCGGAGAGTCTGGGTGATAAACATAATTAAAATGAACGGATGCCACGGCCATTTTGTCAAAAAATTCCTTAGGAAGCCCGTTCCCCATCATACTTTCATACAAATACTGAGTTTTATAACCGTCACCACGTGGACCTCTTGAGCCAATTGGCGGTGCAGCCCTTCCCTCTGCCCATGTATCATAGTTATCCTTGATCTCCCCGGCAATCTCATACAATTCTTCGGGTCTTGTTTCATTTAACCTTATATCTATATTTGCCGCTAATGAGCTCAGGTGTTTGTCAGATGGTCGCATACGTTTAGTCTCCTCAAATACCTGAACGAGATGAGGACACTCTTCGCCAACATACTTTGCCATCTCGGCGATCACTAACACAGGCTCATTGTCAATAGCTTCTCGGCTAATCTCTGTTTCTTTTTTAGCCATTTTTTCCTCGAGCCCCAGCTCCATCCACTGCCTTTGCCGTTCGTCTAAAGACTGTTGTTTATCAGACCCCTGCGTATCAAGCTCCGTATCTTTGAATACCATGGCTAATTCCTTTTTACCTTTCTAGTAAACTAATAGTGGTTTGCATTGTACTATATCATACTTATTTTGTCAAGTGTATAAACAGTTTGCTGGCTTAGCGATCTCTCCTAGTCACATCAACCAGCGCTGCCTCGACCAACAGCCACGGCGACACACGAGTCGTTTTCATCTGTTCATCAGCCTGCGCCAAGGCAGAGTTAATTACCGCGAGCTGCGCTGGTGTCGTCCGCGCTGCATACGGCGCTACCTTTCGCAGTGTATACGGATGGGCCGCAAAATCACGAGCCACCGCCCCCGTGTCACCACCAGATAGCACCAACGCGTTCAGCTGCACCAATTGTGAAACCAGTAGCCCCAGCGTCTGGTACGCCCCATCATCGCCGCTCTCCGCCTCGAGATAGGCAATGATCGCGCGCACTTTTCCCCGGTCGCCATCCAGCATTGCCGCAAACAACTCAAACGCACTTTCAGCCGGAGCCAGCGGCACCAGTGCATTAATCAGCTCATCATTCAATTCACCCGCCAATGCCAGCTGCTGCAACACCAAATCAAGCCGTAGCTGATCAAACCCCAACCGATCGATCAGTGCCGTCGCCTGCGCCGCTGTCAACACTGCCCCATGCACCTTGGCCCGCTCAACACACCACGCACTCAGCTGCGGCTTTTGGCGTTCAGTGAAATGAGCGCATTCCCTTACCTCGGCATGGTTTTGCAGCCACTTATACGTTTTTGTACGCTTATCAAGCTTTGCCTCCAGAAGGACAACCGTGGCCGCCGTATCGCTGAGTAGCTCCGGCAACTCACGCCACAGCGCCACATTCTGACTCGCATCAGCAATGACCACCGCCTGCTCAGTGGTGAACAAACTCTGCCCCATCACTACCTCACAGACCTCAGCAGTCGTCAGTTCTTCACCATCGCGCCGCACCACCTCCATATCACCAACCAGCGCCGCAAGCGCCGCCCGTTTCTCAAATTCGTTGTCGCCGTGAAAGAGATGGATCATATAACTTCCACCTGGCACACCGGACACACATGCGTACCACGACCGCCGACTTTTAGCTTAATGACCTCTTGGTCAGGATGACAATAACAGGCTTGGCCTTCGCGACGAAACACATGAGCAAATGTCAGATAATTCCCTTTTCGGCCCTCGGCATCAACGTAATTTTTATCAGTCGAGCCGCCCTGATCAATACTCAGTTGCAAGATTTGCCGCAACTCATTAAATAATGTGTTCAGCTGCTGATCACTGACATTTTTCACCCGCGTTTGCGGATGAATACGTGCCGCCCACAGTGCTTCGTCAGCATAAATATTACCAACCCCGGCGATCACTGCCTGGTCAAGAAAAGCTGGCTTGATCATCAAGTTTTGACGGCGACGAATCCGCTGGATGAAATCCTCGGCGCGCGTATCGGGATCAAGCGGTTCTGGGCCGACTTTTTGCATGAACGGCAAATTTTTCACTTCATCAGTCGGTAATAATTTCATCCAGCCGAATTTGCGCTGATCATTAAAAAACAGCCGCGACCCGTCCACAAAATCAATCTGTACCCGCGTCGACCGATCCGGCAGCTCGCCGATTAAGCTGTCGTTTGGATGGCCGCCAGCAAAATCGTCGATCTCGCGAGCGGTATCCGCAGAAAAATTGTGGGCAACTTTACGTGGGCCCCGAGATTTTTTTGGGGATACCCGAGCGCTATGACGAGAGCTTTGGCGAAAAACTAGCTGCCCCGTCATCTTCAAATGCACCACCAGCGAATAATGCGTATCCAAATCAATCATCAGCACCTTTGCCCGCCGCCGCACCGCCGTCACGCGCGCACCATATAAAAATTGTTCAACATCAGCCGGCGCATTCGGAAAGCTTTTTGGCGAATCAAACACCACCGTTCGTGCCACCACTCGGCCTGGCAGTAGCTCCGCCAATCCGCGGCGAACCGTCTCGACTTCGGGAAGTTCCGGCATAAGACGCTCCTAAAACTTGAACAGCGTATCCCGCTGGTACAGCCCGATAGAGGTGGCCATTTTGCTACCGTCAGGGATTTGCTTGATAAACATATCGACAATTTCCTCGACATTGGCAACCGCCGAGCCTTTAGAACCACTACAATCCGACGTCCACAGCGCCTTGATCGATGTTCCATTCATCAACAATTCAAATTTATACACCTTGCCTGTCGCACAAATACCGCGCAGGTCATTTTGCTCATCGCTCAGTTGCCGGCCCTCCATCATCTTGCGCTTATCCAGTGCGTACACCAACTCTTCATAGGCCTTGGCGTTATTATTCAGCTGCTTGGTGTTCAGCTGCTTCTCGACATAGCCTTCATACGTCGTCATCACCCGCGACGACGGCGCAATAGTTATTTGATACGAACGGAATTTCTCATTAGCGACAATCGGGCCACGCACTGTCAGCCTGACCGCTCGGCTCTCGTCGGTTTGTAGCAAGTCGCTTTTTTTCTGCTCGGTCGTCTCCTGCTGCTGTTTTTGCTCATTGCCACCAAATATTGACCGGCTGATGCTGATAATCGCAACAATGGTCACGATGGTGATGATAATGACTAGTAAAATCGGCACAAACCGGGAAAAGGAATTAAAAGAATTATACGTACGCCTCATGGGTTGATTATACCATATTCTGTCAGTTTTGCACTCACCGCCCCGGCTACACCTCGTCCCAGTGCAACCCCACGCCGACGTCCACTTTTAGCGCAATCGGCAGTTCCGGACAAATGCCTTCCATTTCCGCGCGCATCATTTCACCGACTCGCTCGGCGTCTGTTGCCCGGCACTCCACTAAAATTGAGTCGTGAACTTGCAGGACCGGTTCAGCCAGTCCAGCCAACTTGTCCTCCAACCGAATCATCGCCAGTTTCATCAAATCCGCTTCCGTGCCCTGGATTGGCATGTTCATCGCTGCCCGCTCGGCCGCTGAACGCACCATAAAATTGCTCGACTTAACGTCGGGCGTTGGCCGCCGCCGGCCAAAATAAGTCTCGACAAATCCTTGTTCACGCGCTTGAACTAAAATTGTATCCAGATATTGGCGGATTGGCTGGCGCACCGCAAAATAGTGTTCAATAAACCGCTTCGCCTCAGTAAAGGTCATGCCGGTAGCTGCCGCCAAGCCGTGCGGACTCATGCCGTACAGCACGCCAAAGTTAATCACCTTGGCCGCTCGCCGCTGTGCTTTCGTCACCTGTTCCATCGGCACGCCGTAGGTCTCGGCCGCCGTCTTGGTATGAATATCAACATCGCTGTTAAAATCGTTAATTAACTGTTCATCACCCGCCAACACTGCCGCCAGCCGCAGCTCAAATTGTGAATAATCCGCGCCAACAAATACCTTACCCTGGCTCGGCACAAACGCCTGGCGAATTTTCCGACCCAATTCCGTCCGCACGGGAATGTTCTGCAGGTTAGGATTGGTGCTGCTCAGCCGCCCGGTACTGGTGACATCTTGGTTGAAGGTGGTGTGAATCCGTCCATCCTCGGCCACCAATTTCGGCAGCGCTTCAATGTAGGTACTGATTAATTTAGTCAGTTCCCGATACCGCTCAATCAGCTCAATGATCGGGTGTCGCCCGCGCAGTTTATCCAGCTCTTTCTGTCCCGTCGAATAGCCAGTTTTGCCTTTTTTAATGCCAGTCGTCGGCAGCTGCAACTTGGTAAATAACACCTCAGACAGCTGCGCCGGGCTGGCGGCATTGAACTCACGCCCGGCCATCGCATACATTTGTTGTTCAAGCTGGCTCACCTCCACCCTCAACTCCTCGCCCATCTGTTCAAGGAGTGCCGTGTCCAGCTTCATACCACGCTTTTCCATCTGAAACAGCGGCCAAATCACCGGAAAATCAAACTCGCGGAGCACCCTGTTAATCTGCTGATGCATCGCCATATAATCCTGCTGCTGGCGGTAAATCTGACGAAGCCGCGCCAGCTGCCGCTCTGGAGAATTATCCTCAGAAAAATCGCCCGCCAGCGCCATCAAACTACGGTCACGCCTGAGCGGATCAATCAAAAACGTCGCCTGACCAACATCCCAGACCTCACGAAAACGCACCGCCACACCGTGAACATCCAGCGCGTGATACAACCCCTTGATGTCCGCCGCAATCACCACGCCCTGTGCCAACAGCTGCCAAACCGACCAGCCAATTTCACTAATCTTCGCTCGCCACACCACGTCAGGTTTGGAATTAATATACACCGTGTCCGGCTCCGATGGATCAATATAAATAATGTTTTCTGTTTCAAACAGCGGCTCAGCCGGCAAATTGTCAACACGCAGTAAATCCAGCTCCGCCGTCTCCACTGCCTCATCCACCGCCTGCATCGTCTTTGGCAGCCGCCCAATCAGCGAATGAAACTCCAGTTTCCGCAAAATCTCCGCCACCCGCGCGAAGTCACAGTCGTTAACATCCGCTACGCCCCAGTCCAGCTCCACCGGCGCGTCCGTCCAGATTTCTGCCACTTGCTTGGTCAAATATGCCGAGTCGCGACCGCTCTCTAACTTTGTCCGTAGAGCACCCGTTTGCTCATCCACATGCGCATACACTCCGTCCAGTGTGTCATATGCTTGTAATAATTTCACCGCCGTTTTTTCACCAACACCCGGCACGCCCGGTAAATTGTCGCTAGAATCACCCTTCAGCGCCTTCAAATCCAAAAACTGGTCCGTCCGAATACCATATTTTTGTTCAAAATATTCCGCCGTAAATTCCTCTATGTTCCTTAGACCGTTTTTCATGGCATACACTTTAGTGAGGGGCGACACCAATTGCAGCGCATCCAAATCCGACGTCAGCAGACACGTTTGCACGCCGCGCGCTTCCGCTTGCCTGGCAAACGCACCCATGATATCGTCCGCCTCATAATCATCCAGTTCATACAGCGGCCAGCCAAACGCATTCAAAAGCTCCATCAAAATCGGAATTTGCTGATAGAAATCATCAGGTGCTGGCTTGCGACCGGCCTTGTACTCTGGATATAATTCCCGCCGCTTGCGGATATTGGTGCCGCGCTTATCCCACGCCACCGCTACATAATCCGGCTCCAATTTCTTGATCAGCTCAATCGCCAAACTCACAAACCCGTACACTCCGCCCGTCGGCGTACCGTCCGCCGTACTCAGCCCCGGCATGGCATAATACCCTCGGTAAAACACTGATTTTCCATCGATGACCGCCAAACGCTTCATGTACTCAGTATATCAGGTTTGCTATACTAACAACATGACACAACCACACGCAAAAATCATCGCCCTGGTCGGTCTGGCTGGTAGCGGCAAAAGTTCAGCTGTCGAGTATTTGACGAAAAAGGGCTTCCCAAAAATTTATTTCGGCGGCGTTATCTACAAAGCCATGGACGAGGCAGGCATCGAACCAACGTGGGACAATCAGCAAAAATTCCGCGAGGAAATCCGCCGTCGCGAAGGCAAAGATTTCGTGGTCAAACGCGTCGTCAAATCGGCGCATGACTTGATTGACGCTGGCCAAAAACTTATCGTCCTGGACGGGCTGTACACTTGGAGCGAATATAAAATTCTCAAGCACGAATTCCCTGGCCAAATGTCCGTCATCGCCGTCGTCACACCAAAACACCTGCGCTATCAACGCATGGCCAAACGCCCTGAGCGGCCAATGCAACCACGCGAAGTTGACCAACGCGATTGGTCAGAAATTGAGAATCTAGAAAAAGGCGGACCAATTGCCATTGCTGATTATTTTGTGATGAACGACCGCGGACTGGACGAACTATATGCGCAGCTGGAAGCTATCACTCACCACGAACATTTTTGCAAGGCACCTGAGCAGTGTTAAATTATCATCATCCATAAACCATCTTACTGCATATGGTTGCAAAAAAGTAAATTATATGCTATATTTACAACCATGGAACACGATAACACTGACAAACTACCACAACAAACATCACCCGTAGAGCAGCCAGAAGGCGAGTCAAGTCGGGCGGAAGTAGACAAGCCAGATAATACCACCGCACTCAAACTCGGTGAGAAGGGAACGCAAGCAGCACGGTTGACTGATGAGGAGCTGGCTCGCATAGCAGAGTTCGACAGGTATAAAGCTCTTATGGAGGAGCCGCCTGAAGGGGTGGATCCACGCGACGTCAAAAGAAATCAGGCTTTACGAGCTAAGAAACATGAGCTGGATGAGGTAACTCCCGCAAAAGAAGTCGGTGATAAGTAACACCTAGCTCAAATATTCATACAACTTCTTAGCGTCTTTGTGCTTCCTTAGTTTTGCCAAAGCCTTCGCTTCAATCTGACGAATTCGTTCACGCGTCACGGCAAATTGTTGGCCGACTTCCTCGAGCGTATGGCTTTTGCCGCCATTGTCCAGCCCGAACCGCATGCGCACAATTTTTTGCTCACGATCAGACAGGCTCGACAGCACCTCGGCGACCTTTTCTTTCAGCAGCTGATTGGTCGCTGATTCTTCTGGTGAAATCGTATCTTCATCCTCGATGAAATCACCCAGCACCGAATCTTCCTCGTCGCCATCACGCCCGATGCCAGCATCCAAACTCGACGTCTCTTGCCGAATTTTGTTGATGTACTCAATCTTTTCCGGCTCCATGTCCATTTCCTTGGACAATTCTTCCATTGTTGGCTCACGGTTCAGCTCCTGAGTAAGTCGTCGCTGCGTCCGTACCAGCTTGTTAATCGTCTCGATCATATGCACGGGGATGCGAATCGTCCGCGCCTGATCAGCGATCGCCCGGGTAATCGCCTGACGAATCCACCACGTCGCATAGGTCGAAAACTTAAAGCCCTTGTCCGGATCGAATTTCTCCACGGCGCGCAGCAAGCCAGTATTACCTTCCTGGATCAAGTCCAAAAAATCCAACCCACGGCCCGAATACCGCTTGGCAATTGACACCACCAAACGCATGTTGGCCTCAGCCATCTTGTCCTTGGCTTTCTTGTCGCCCTCGATGATCCGCCGCGCCAGCTCCATTTCCTCGTCCGAACTTAACAGCGGGATTTTACCAATCTCACGCAGATACAGCCGCACCGAATCGTCCGAAATGTCATCCAGATACTGACCAGCGCTCAGCGCCTCTAGATCTTCTATCTCCTCGTCATCATGTACCGCCGTCAAATCTGGCTCGAGTGGATCGTCATTGGTCGGGGTGTATTGCTGGTCGTTGTTCACGCATTCTCCTTAATCAGTGTGTTTAGCTGCTGCCGCAAGGTGCGCGCCCGCGCCTCATCGCTGAGCTCCTCAGCCTCACGCAAATCTTCTAATAATTGTTGTTTTTTTGTGTCGCGGTGTTTACGTATCAATTGCTTTACCAAACGCGCCATTTCACTGTCCAGAGCTTCTGGTTCCCAGTCCATGTAGCGGCGTTCACTTTTTAACTGTACTATTTTCACATACTGCTCAAATTTTTGCAAGGGACGTGGCAATTTTTCTATGTCAAGTAGCGGCTCAGCTTGCAGCGCCGCCACCACTGCTCGAGCTGGCTCGTCCAAGCTTGCCACCTCGAGCGCCCCGACCCAGCGCCGGGTCGACGGCTGACTGAGCGCTAGACCGACGATGATGTCCGCTAATTCGTCACGAGGTTTGCTGGGAGTCACCTTTTCAATCTTTGGTTTTTTGAGCTGAGCGGGCGGCGCCAGTCTCTCAGCACCCAGCTTTGCTCGCAAGGCCGCGAGACTAGCACCAGTTTCTTTAGAAATCACCGATAAATAATGCTCCTGCTCTACCGGATCTTTCAGACTGCGTACGATTCTCAGCGCAGTTGTCGAAAATCGCCGCTTCCCCTCCGCCGTTTTCAAATCTTCCATTTCGGCGTGCCGAGCGATCACCCAATCCACAGCTGGCTGCGCCCGCTCAACCGCCGCTTTCCATAACGACGCATCCTTTTGGATCAATTCGTCCGGATCTTTTACGTCATCCGGCAGACTCACCACCTCTAGTTCCACGCCAATTTCTTGCGCCAAATTGATCGCCCGCTCCGTTGCACTCACGCCCGCCCGGTCGCCATCAAACGCCACACGAATCCGCCCCGCCAGCCGGCTCAGCGCCTTCAGATGTTGCAGTGTCATCGCTGTCCCCGCCGTCGCCACCACGTTTTTAATGCCAGCTTGATGGCTGCTAACCACATCCAAATTCCCCTCGACAATCACCGCCGCATCACTCCTACGAATCGCCTCTTTCGCCTGATACAGCCCAAAAATGTGGCGCGATTTATCAAATAGCAATGTCTGTGGCGTATTCAAATATTTCGGCGCACGCGGATCGTCGCGAATAATTCGCCCCGTAAAGCCAACCACCTCGCCGCTGCCGTCGCTCAAGGCCACCATCATCCGCCCCCGAAACAAGTCGCCGCCAAACCGATTCACCAGCCCCGCATCAGCCAGTTCCCGGCGCGAAAACCCCCGCTTCTCCAGCGCTTTGGTCAGCGCATCGCCCTGATCCGGCGCATAACCGACGATAAAATCACCGATCGTCTGCCGATTCAGCCGCCGTTTTTTCACCGCATATTCTAGCGCTGCCGGATTTTTTACCAAATTTTGCTGATAAAAATTCGCGGCCAATTTCAGCGCTTCCCTAGCCCGGACCCGCCGCTTGGCCGTGCGCCCATCACCATGAGAAAACAAACTCAAATCCACGCCCACCTTGCGCGCCAAATGCTCCAGCGCCTGACGAAAATCCATCCCCTCCACCAGCATCACGAATGTAAAAATATCGCCGCCCTTGCCCGAAGAAAAATCATGCCAAATCTGCTTCTCCGGACTGACCATAAAACTCGGCGTCCGCTCATCAGTGAATGGACTGAGCCCTTTCAGATTACGACCCGCCCGCTTCAGCTGAACATATTCACCGATTACATCATCGATATTCAGCCGCGCCCGCACTTCTTCCTTGGCATCATTCATGGTTTTTATTATATCACTCTTTACCTCTGTTGTTGTTTATGCTTTAATGGGTGTATGCAGCCACACAATGACTATGACGTGCCAACCGGTATTGATTATCTCAATCAAATTTCTGCACCGCCAGCGCCGCAAGGCTTTGATAAAAAGTCAAAGATTATCTTGCTCGTTCTCGGTATCATCGGGCTGCTCGGTCTGGTCTTTATTATTAATGCCGCCCAAAACGCTTCCCGCGGCCCCTCATTAACCAATCTCGTTGCCCGCTTGCAAAAACTCCAAACTGTCTCCGAGAAATTTACTTCCCGCCTCAAATCCAGCCAACTCCAAGACGCCAATAGCTCGCTCACTGCCGTTCTCACCACTGCTAATAAGTCTATAGAGACACCAGCCGCCACCCAGAACATCGACGTCAAAAAAGACCTCAAAAACATCACCGCGCTCGACCCACCGACAAAACTCGAGGAAAAATTTGAGGAGGCCTATCTCAATGCCGACCTCGACAACACCTACGCTTACACCATGAATACCGAACTGGCCGACACGCTGCTGATGATGAATCGTATCAAAGAGGGTTCGCGCAGCAAAAGCACAATTGACTTTCTCGAAAAAACTATTTCCGACCTCACCAACGTACGCAAGCAGCTCATGGCGATCACCGGTGATTCGGGAAAATCATAAGCTTTACTCACTCCGCCACCAACCGATAACTCAGTCGCGCCAAATCAAAAATTTCCTCATCACTCAGTTGCCCCGAGCAAATGATAGTGTTCCAGTGTTTCTTGTTCAGATGATAGCCCGGCAGCACCGTCTCGTATTTCTCCCGCAAATTCTCAGCCAACAGCGGATCGCACTTTAGACTTACCCTGAGTGGCTTTGATCCCTCCGCTACCAGCGCCACCATCTTCCCTGCGCCGTTATTGCTCTTGCCAAATTTATACACCGCGATATCCTCGCCAAACGGATAATCCAGCCACACACCGGGCAAACTGAGGATAAACTCTTCAAATTGTTTATGAGTCATGCTCTCAGTATACAATCACAATGTCTTAAGAGCAATTTTCTCAGCAATACCCCGCGTCGCGCCAAATCGACTTGCGGCATTCACCGCTACGGCCGCCATACCGCGAAGCACCGCTCGTGTTCGTGCCCTGAGGACATCTCGGCCCGTCAAGCCCTTTTGCTGATCCCGCTCCGATTGCCACGCTAATCGGATTGCCCGGCCCGCCAACGCCAAGCCTCGCCGTCTGTCACCCACTAGACTTTCAGTCATACCCCAGCGAGATGCCATATTTATCTCGTACTGGTCAGCGTTCTCTTCTTTAGAAAGCTGGTTTACTTGTGCCATGTCCAGCGCAGCTTGCCGCGTCATGAGTCGCGCCTTGTCTGCCAACGCTTCATCCCTGCTATCTGCCAATAGATACGCCTTTAATGCAAATATACCAACATATGATGCCGTGGCCGACCGCTCTCGTAGCGTCTCAATCTCGGGGTCCTTGTTAGTTGCCATATCGTGGATGTCATATGCCTGATCGATATATTTAAGCGCCGCGTCAGTTCGGCCCAAACGATCACTCGCGGCGGCCATATTGCGATACACCTCCCCCAGCAGTGACTCGTTGCCCTCACCATGCAACTCCTCCGTTGCCAGCGCTTTATCGCCAAGCCGCACAGCCTCATCAAAATGACCGCGCGAAATCTCATTCGTTAGCCCGGTCACATATTGATGTAACTCAGAACTCATTGCACACATTTTCGTCAACTCCTTTTACCAAGAGAGTATCAGAGAAGCCTGCTTTTGTCAAATAATTCAACGACCATAAATATGCCAGCTGGTAAGCCTAGCTTTTCACCTTCTTCAAATAATATTGTAATTCCATAATGCTGCCGCGAATATCTTCCAGCGCCCGATGGTCCTCTGGTTTGGCAAATTTCTTGCCGTATTTACCTTCAAACACCACTTTCCAGGCACTAACGTCCAACATCCGATAGTGTAGCCTTTTTGACAACGTAGGCCACCACCCGTCAATAAACCGCCGGTCTTGGTGAATTGAATTGCCGCCCAGTAAAATCCGCGGCTCGTCCGCAAAATATTCATCGCAAAACGCCAACAAATCGCGCTCCACTTCGGCCAGCGGTTTGCCAGAGGCGTTTTGTTCCTCCAAACCGCGGCGTGCCGCTGGATGCTCGTTCCAAAAGCTAGCATTTCGATCTAGCAATTTACCTAGCTTCTCTGAATCATGACACACCACTCCCTCATACGTCGCAATCTCCGTAAAATCCCAATCCGTGACGATCGCCGCCACCTCCAAAATCTCATCATGCACCGGATCCAGCCCGGTCATCTCCAAATCCATCCATAAAATCTTTTTCGGCTTAAAACTGGCTTTCATGTTTCTATTTTACCACTTCCTTGCAGCATGCTACACTAAAACCATGACCAAACGCATTCTCCTCAAATTATCCGGCGAGCAGCTTCAGGGCGAGTTCGCCAGCGGCTTCGACCCCGCTCGCGCCCGCTGGATCGCCGAACAAATCAAACCAGCGCTAAAAACTGGCGCCGAAGTCGTCATCATGGTTGGCGGCGGCAATTATGTCCGCGGCAACCAAATCGTCGGCCACGGCATTCAGCCTGTTTCAGCCCATAATATCGGCATGCTCTCTACCCTGATGAACGCCATCGCCCTGGCTGATGTCTTCAACGACGCTGGCTTGCCAACCCGCGCCCTGTCCACTGTAGAAATTAATCAATTTATCGACCACTACACTTTCCGCCGGGCGCTCAGCCACATTCAAAAAGGCCGGGTGGTCATCGTTGCCTGTGGCACTGGCCGGCCCTTCCTGACCACCGACACCGCCGCTCTCAACCTCGCCCTAGAGATGCAGTGCGACATGGTGATCAAAACAACGAAAGTCGACGGCGTATATGATAAGGATCCGGTGAGATTTCCAGACGCTGTTAAACTTGATCAGCTATCATACCAGGACGCCCTCACTAACCCCGATATCGCCGTCATGGACAAAGCCGCCATCGGTCTGGCTATGGATGAACACATCCCGGTTATTATCTGCGACTTACTCACCGACGGCAATATTGCCCGAGCTGCCAACGGCGAATCAGTCGGCACGCTGATTTCCTAGCCCTGAGTACGGTCCAGCATAAATCGTTTTACATAAAAAATCCGCCGTATTTATCCGGCGGATCTGTTTTTAAGGCCCAGTCAGTCTTTTTTCTTGTCTAATTTATCCAGCTTCAAAAAGTGAATAATCGCATACACCACAAACGCCACCGCTAACAAAGTGATCAGCGAGCTAACAAACGCACCGTACAGGAATTCACCCTTGCGACCAGCAATCTCAACAGAGAATGATGCTGCCTGCAGGCCTTCCTGCGAGCCGACAATCAGCTGCACCAGCGGGTCGATGAACGCCGTCACCAACTTTTTCACGGTATCGCCAGCCGCTGTACCGATCGCCAGACCGACAGCCAGGCCAACCACGCCCTGCTCGCGAATAAATGTCATAAAACCGCCACCATGACCTTTGACTGCTGCCGCCTTTTCTTTCAGTGCTGCCACGCTTGGTTTTTTCACAATTGATTTCTTAGCGGTCGTCTGTTTAGTAGTCGCCTTCTTGGCTATTTTTTTCTCTGCCATAAAAACTCCTTTGCGTTAAGTAATATCTTGATTGTAGCATAAAACTTTACAAATTATCTAAAAGTTTTCTGGCTGCAGCGAGTTTACCGTTGCGCAGGCTATTTGGTGGATTTTCCTCGTATAGTTTAATAGCCCGCCAGGCAAGTTCCTTGTTTTCTGTCTGTCTAGCAATTTTTCGCATGATATCTGGCAAAAATAACTTATTTTTCGATTTGTCGTCTGGGACCAGGCTCTCGTCCACCATAGCCGCCAAATCGATTACTTCGTCATATTTTCCTGCCAATATTAGCCGACGGCACAACTCATCGACTTCCTTCAGGCCATTTCGCGAGTCAACATCAAGATATAACCCTGATAATTCCGACAGCTCTTTACTCGCTGTTTCGATATCACCCGACCCCACTTGTCGGGCAGCATTGTACTGCTGAATCAACAACATACGCCCCGGTACTGAGGGTAATGTTAAGAATTGTAATATCCGATTTCGAGGCTTATGTTCATGAGATTGTGCCGCATCGATAGCATCAAATGATAGCCATGGCCTTGAGCTCATAAACTTTTGCCTATCGATCGACGGTGGTAGTCGTTTCAAGAGTTCCCCTGAAAAAAATGTATTCACCGCCCGCAACTCACCCATCGCTAGCTGGTCAAGCGGGTTGGGCGCACCGCTGCCAAGCACGCCGGTCATATCACAACATAGCTCCTCCGTCGCCACATCGAGCAAAAAAGCTCGCTCACTGCCCCGATCAAATAGTGTCACCATGGCATGCTGATTCGCGTAGCTGATGCAATGCTCAATGCCGAGCTGCTCCAGACACTCTGACGCAATAATGGCATGGCCAAAACAGTTTGTAGCCTCACGACTGGCAACTTTGACTGCATTGAGTAGCGGTGAATCAGCCGAAGTCGGAGCAAAATCCACCGTTTGTCGCACCACCTGTGCTATATTAACTGCCGCCTTCGTTGCAGCATCATACGTCTGCGGAGACTGTTCATACACCGCACGAATCAACTTCAGCTGCTGCGAGTCTAATAAAAGTTCACGTCGTAGTCCTGGCTCAGCCTTAACTAATTGCCGTTTAGGCGTCATCAAATTAGCAGAAAGATGCTCTTCCATCTCTGCTGTATCATATAATATTTACTAATATTTTACAATTTATCAGGGGCAACGATACCAAGAATGGTGAGTCCCGCCTTCAAGATGTCAGCATACACCGCCACCAAGCCGACACGGTGCGCTTCTTTGTCGCTGCCGACAACTTGATTTTTCTCATAGTAACGGTTGAACTCCTGCGCCAGCTCAAACAAATAGGCGCAGACATGATGCGGCTCCAAACTTTCGGTAGCGCGGTTAACCGCCTCGGCGTATTCACTCATTTTCCTGACGAGCAGCCGATCTTCGTCGAACAATTCTGTCGGAAATGCAACTGCTTGCTCAGATTTTGCCAAAATTCCTCGCGCCCGAGCGTGTGCATATTGCAGGTAGCTACCAGTATTACCGGTGAGACTGACCGCATCATTGATATCAAATACCACGTCGCTACCAATTTTCACCTTCAAAAATTGATAGCGCAGCGCGCCCGCCACCACCGCGTCGGTCGGCTCGCCGCCAGCTTGCTTGATGGCTTTCTTGAACTCGTTAAACAGCCAGTCAATAGTAATCACCTCGCCAGTGCGCGAGCTCATCTTGCCGGTCGTTAATTTAACCAGGCCAGTTGCATAATTAAACAACTTACCTTTCAATTCTGGAATGGCCAATTCACTAGCCGCGATCACCCCGCGGAAATACGCCGCCTGCTCTTCGCCGTTGACCGTAATCGATAGGTCTAGGTTTGGATAATCTTGGCGCTTCAGCTGAATTAGCCCCATGTCGTGCGCACCATATAATCCGTTGCCGTGCGAACCGATGAACACATTATCAAACGCACCGTATTGGCTACCTTTGAAGATGTACGCACCATCTGATTTGGTAAAGACTTCTGGGGTTTTTTCTTTGATCAAGGCCTTGCCTGGCACTTCGGTTTCGCTCTCGACGTAGCGCCGCTCAATTGGCACATTGCCCAGCCGCGCCACATTGGCATCAATTTCATCAAAGCTCCAGGCTTTACAAATCTCATACACCTGCTTATATAGCGGATCATCCAGTACAAACGATTGCTTGGCCAGCTCGTCGATTTCTGCCCGTGCCTCTGGTGATTCTTTAGCTGCCCGCGCCCCTTCAACGTACATACGGCTCATAAACTCGTTGCGCTTATCAGCCGGAATAGCGTCTAACTTGCCAACATCGCCATCAATCTCGCGAAGAATCGCCCACATGCTCTTACCGACATGCGTGCCGACGTCGCCGTGGTAACTCACCCGGTGTACCGACGCACCATCCACCGCCAGTAAATTCGCCATGGTGTCCGCCAAAATCGCATTCAGCGCGTGGCCGATATGCATGGCCTTAAATGGATTTGGACAATTAGTTTCAATGACCACTGTTTGACCTGAACGGTTGGTCGCTGGTCGCACTTTCAGCAACTCCAACACCGCTTGATCGCTTAATTTCACGTTGATGAAGCCCGGCCCAGCCACGCTCACCTCGCCCAACTCCTCACGACCACGCAGCTCCTCAGCAATCGCCTCAGCAATCTCGCGCGGATTCTTACCCAGCGGCTTCGCCAGCTGCAGCGCCACGTTCGTCGCAAAATCGCCAAACTTTGGGTCGGGGCGCGTCAATTGCACCGATACATCTTGATCAAAAAGTTGCTTCACCGCCTGAGAAATAATCTGTTCCATACCTTCCAGTATAGCAGACAACAAGCAGTTTTACTCCTGACCCATTTCTTCCAGCTGCAGCAGCGTCACCGAACTCGGACTCGAGCCCTTGACGTGACGCAAAACATACCCAAGCGCCGAGGCATCGTCATGACTCAGCGTCGTCTTATCAAGCGGATCCTGCATTTCAATTGTTTCTTCAGCCATTTTTATTCCTTTTTATTTTAGGTACTATCTGGCTGTATGTTAGCATAAGTTTTTTACTTTGTCAAGGCAGCTCGAATCAGCCCGTCAAATAGCGGATGCGGGCGGAACGGGCGCGACTTAAATTCAGGATGAGCTTGCGTAGCCACGAAATACCGATGATGCGGCGCTTCAATAAATTCCACCAGCTGGCCGTTCGGCGACGTGCCAGAAATCACTAGACCGCCCCGTTCAATCGCTTGAACAAAATCTTGATTCACTTCGTAGCGGTGGCGATGGCGCTCAGTTACCTCTGTCTTGCCGTACATCTTAGCAACGAGCGAACCAGATTTCAGCACCGCCGGATAATCGCCGAGGCGCATCGTGCCGCCGGTCGACTGCTTGCCCTGCTGTCCGTCCATGATGTACACCACATTCGCGCCAGGCTCAGCGCCAAACTCTTCACTGTTAGCATTCGCCACGCCGCCCAAGCGCGCCGCCGCAATAACCGCCGCCTGCAAACCCAGGCAAATTCCTAGATACGGCTTGTTGTTTTTTATACAATATTCAGCTGCTTTAATCTTCCCCTCCACGCCGCGCGTACCGAAACCACCCGGCACCACGATAGCGTCAACACTGGCGAAATCAGCTTCGTTCGCCGTCTCAGCATTAATCCACTTGATAGAAATCTCGCTTTTGTTCGCCCAAGCGGCAGACTTTAGCGCCTCAGTCACCGACAAGTAAGTATCAGAATTATCAATGTATTTAGCCACCAAGCCGACGGTTACCCGCTTGGTATATTCAGTAGTATCGCGCTGAGCTAGACGTTTCCATCGCTGTAAATTTGGCTCCACTGAATTGTCGGTAAATTCGCCCAATAACTTGCCCAGATCGCGATACACCGTCAATGGCACTTCATATACCGTATCAACATTTGGCATCATAATAATTCCCTCCTGGCGCACGCCAGACGAAATGGCAATTTTTTCGCCGATACTGCGCGGCGGCTTGTCATGGCCCTCCGTCCGGACTGCCACCACATCCGGCATAATGCCAAAACCGCGAAGATCTGCCAGCGCATTCTGAGCCGGCTTGGTCTTATACTCGTGCGACGCTTCCAAAAACGGCACGTACACCACGTGCACGAACAGGCAATTTTCCCGCCCCACATCCAGCGCAAAACCGCGAATTGACTCAATAAAACTCAGGCCCTCGTAGTCGCCAACTGTGCCACCAATTTCCACGATGTGGACGTCGCCCTCGGCCGCCTCGCGGATAGCCGCCTTGATAGAATTAGTCAAATGCGGCACCATCTGTACCGTCTGGCCACCAAACTTACCAGCCCGCTCATCGGCGATCAAATCGCGCAGCAATCGGCCCGACAGCGTAGTGTTTTTCCGCGTCAATTCTAAATCTAAAAATCGCTCGTAGTGGCCCAAATCCAAATCAGTCTCGGCACCATCTTTAGTCACAAAACACTCGCCATGCTCTTTCGGGTTCAATAGTCCAGCATCAACATTCAGATACGGATCGCACTTTTGTACCGACACGGCGATGCCCTTGGCCTGCAGCACTGCGCCGATACTTGCTGCCGTGATACCCTTGCCAACGCCCGACAGCACGCCGCCTGTTACGAAAATAAACTTCCTCGTCATTGCTTCTCCATTATTCTAATTAAAAGAGGCGCCGAATTGACGCCCTTTTATTTCTATTCGCAGCCATCGCAAATCGTCAGACTTGCCGGATCAATGGGCGCAGCGACACTGCCATTCGCCTTGGCCTGCTCGTCAGCTACCGCCTGCGCTGCCTGCATCGCCGCATCAATGGCATTCAATTTTTCTTCCAATGTCATGTCGTCAGAAATAATTTGACTTGCGTTCATGTTCCTGTCTTTCTATGTATTTAGTATCGCTTATGCTTATAATACGCTATATGTAGCGTTTATGCAACATAGTGCAGCCAATTTCCTGTTGTAGTTTTTTCATCAAGATTGCCGATTGGCATGATGTAAATTTGCCTATGTTCGACGCGCGGCATAAAGTCTCCCAGTTTGTTGGCATAGACCTCCAAAGCCGCCGCCTCTTCTTCCTCTGGTAATTCTCTTACCTTTGTTGTCAAAAAGACAGCACTTTTTTGATCATTCCAAACGACAAATTCTACAACACCGCTGCGGTAGGCATTGACGGCGTGACGAGATTGCCGGTCAGAAATCCAAATAATGTTGTTATTTTTATAACGCACAAAGTGAAGCGGCGTCACTAATGGTGTTCTGTCGCGATTGGCGGTGGCCAAGGCGCCAACTTCCACGGTGTCTAAAATATCTGTTGTAATTTTGTCCATAGTAGTTATTTCGTGGTATTTACTTCATAGCTAGTGTTAGTGCTTTCAAAGAAATTAACCAACTCCAAAGTGTCATTTGCCGTAGCCATCCATTTGGCTGGGTTGGCTACGTTGTACTCCGGCTCAAATCCAAGTTCAACCAAGCGGCGGTCAGTCATATGCATGACGTACTGATTGACATAATCAGCGTTTAGACCCAAGATTCCCTTTGGCAACATATCCTTGTTGTACTCTTTTTCTAGCTCAACCGCCTGCAGGATGAGCCCACGAATTTCCTCGGCAAATTCCTGCGTTTGCAATTCTGGGTTTTCGTCCAAGATGGTGAGCAGCAAGTTGATACCAAAGGTTAAGTGCAAATTCTCATCCTTGGTGATCCAGTCTAGCAACGTACCGACATTACGCAATAAATTACGCTGACGGAAGCTCATACCAACCATAAAGCCCGAGTAGAACCAGATGCCTTCGAGCACAATGTTATAGGCTACCAGCGAACGAACAAAGTCTTTTTTACCCTCCAGTGTGTAGATATCCAAATTTGGATCCAGCATCACCTCCAAGTGCTTATTCTGGAAATCTGCCTTGTCGGCCAGCGATTTTTTGCCAAAGCCCGCCACGTAAATTTCCTCGCGATCAAACGGAAACGTCTCGATAATGTATTCAAACGTCATGAAGTGGTTAGCCTCTTCCCACATCTGTTTTGACAGATAGAGCTGCGCTTCAGCGGCGTTAACGTATGGGTAAATACCAAACGCCAGCGACTTGTTAATCAGTAGCTCGTTTGGGTTAAGGTAGCTAATCACCGTTTTGAGCGCATGCTTTTCCTCATCACTGAGTTTTTCAAAGTCCGCCAAATCCTGGACCAACTGAACCTCGTTGGGGAACCAGGTGTTAGCCACCGCTTGATTGTATAGGTCATATGCCCACTGGTAGCGGATTGGGTGCAGCGATAAACCGTCGCGTAGGCCTGAACCTAAGATTCCCATTTAGTTACCCTCCTCTATTGTGACGACAAATAGTGCTTCCTGCCCAATGGCTCGCTGCGCCGCCTCCTCAGTTAACCGATCAATTCCCGGTAATGTATCTTGATATTCCATATCGTTCCTCCTTTATTTTATTTATTAACTTTGGCAAATCCAAACCCGCGCGTTTTAGCGCCAGTTCGAATCTTCTGTTCTGCTAATTTTTCCACCGACACCGTGGTCTGCTCTGATTGATGACGCGGCTTAACGTGCAAGTAGTAGGTGGTTTTTAGGCCACGTCGCCACGCTTCAGAATAAATTTCCACATACTCATCAATGTCACGAGTTTCCAGGTACATATTACGGCTAATCGCCTGATCCACCCACTTCTGTGCCCGGGCTGCCACCTCAATGAACGCATACGGGCTCAATTGGAAGCTGGTTTTATAAACATCTTTCAGTTTCTGCGGAATGGCGTCAATGTGTTGAATATCACCCTGATTAGCAAAAACCTCTTCCTTAATGTCATCCCACAAGTTCAGCGTTTTGAGATCGCGCACCAGGTTATTGTTCACCTCCAAAAACTTACCGTTCAACGTTGAGCGGCTAAAAATCTGGGCAAACTGCGGATCAATCCCCGGCGTCGTTCCTGCCACATGACCGATGTTAGCGGTCGGGGCGATAGCCATCAGCGTGGCATTACGCATGCCCTTTTTAACTTTCTTACGTAATTTATCCCAATCTAGCCGGGTTTTATTATCAATTTTCACCTTAACCTTACGGTCGGTAGACAGCGTCTCCAGCGTGTCAATCGGCAGAATACCTTTACTCCAGCCACTACCACTATATGTTGGATAACTACCGAGCTTGGCTGCCAAATCCGCCGATTGGTCGATGGCATGATAGCTGATAAACTCCGTCAACTGATCGATTAACTCATAGGCTTCGTTCGACTCATAGCAGTAGCCGAGCTTTTCCAGCACATCGGTAAAGCCCATAACGCCGATACCAATTGCCCGCGTCTGCTGATTTGAGTGCATCGCCTCTGGAATTGGCGTCTGGGTGATATCCACCAGGTTATCGAGCTGGCGCGTTGCTGCCCGTGCCACCTCTTGCAGCCGTTCCCAGTCCCATGTCTTATCCTCGCGCAAGAACGCCGACAGATTAATACTGATGAGGTTGCAGGTAGCGATATTTTTCTCATCCTGTGGCAGGGTAATTTCCGTGCAGAGATTAGACAGGTGAATCGTACCGGTATTGTTGTTCAGGGCGCGGACGTTAATGGTGTCTTTCCACGTCAGCCATGGGTGACTGGTGGCCTGCAGGCTGGTCAGGATTTGCTTGAACTGCTGACGGGCTGGTACTTTGTCAAAGACGCGCAGCTTACCAGCCTCCGCTAGCTTGACATACTCTTTGTAGCAAGCTGAGAACTCCTCACCATATAGCTCGGGCAGATCCGACGTTTCTGCTGGATCAAACAGATACCAATCTTGGTCTTTCTGCACTCGCTTCATAAATTCATCAGAGATAAATACCGCAGTGTTGGCAAAGCGTGTACGCATATATGGGTCGCCGGAGTTGGAACGTAGGTCGATGAACTCCTTGAAATCAATGTGCCAATTTTCCATATACACCGCCGCCGCGCCCATCTTTTTACCCTTGCGTGATACTGCAAATAGCGCCGTGTCGATCATCTTGATAAACGGGATTGGTCCCGTACTCGTTGTATTGGTTGTCTTGACCGGACTGCCCGATGATCGCAGCTTAGTAAAGCTAATGCCGATGCCGCCCGTACCTTTGGCGATCCACATGGTATCGCGAATCGATTTAGCAATTGACTCCATGTCATCCTGTACTTCCAACAAGAAACAGTTACTAAGCTGCGGGAAGGCGCAGCCAGCATTAACCCGAGTCGAGCCGCCTGGCACATACTCCAGATTGCTCATATGATGATAGAACGAAATTGCTGCGGCTGTAGGATCTTCTTCGTTGTAGCTTAGCCCCATAGCGATACGCATGTGGGTAAACTGCGGCGGTTCAATTGGCTCACTGCCGTGCTTACGTAGAGCGTAGCGGTTACGGTTGGTAATCACGCCGAGATATTTACTGAGGTCATCTTTAGCAGGATCAAGTGCTTCGCCAAGCTTCTTTAGATCAAACCGACCATCACCCATCCGCTCATCAAGCAAACCATCTTTGACCGCCGCTTTAACAAACTTCGGAAACTCCCGCGCGTGCAATTTTTTTAATTCGTCGGCCGTCTCGTAATCGCCCAAAATGCTCTTATAGATAGTCTTTAGTAGCAAGCGGGCTGCGATTTTATCATAATCTGGATCATCCTTAACATTCTGTAGTGTCGTCTGGATGACGGCCTGGTCGAGCTGCTCGGTGGTAATCCCGTCAAATAGCGTCAGCTGCAGCTCGGTTGCCACCTGCACCACCTTAGAAACCTGATCTGGCAGCCCGTCGCAAGCCTTCAAAATCGCCGCGTTAATTTTATTTGCATCAAACGGCTCTTTCGTCCCATCGCGTTTGACGACGTTAATTTGTTGCACCTATTTCCCTCCTTGATGATCAGCAAAACTACCGCCGACCTCTCTGCGGTGGCGACTGACACCTCTCGTCTATTTGCTTTTTGTTTAGTACCCTCTACACATTTAGTGTATGTATACTATGATAAAGCACTAGATGTGGCGCGACAAGAGGTTTTGTTAATTTTACAATGAAAACAGCTCGCTAACTGATTATTCTCTGCCGACGAGCCACGGAGGCAACCGTTAGTGGTCACCCCTTGAGGCATATCGACGAGGATATCGTCCGTGGTTATGGATGGTCACCGGCTAATATCGACGTCTTGTATGAGCAGTATCCATAAAATCATACACAAACTCTCCGCTTCGTGGCAGGAAGCAGAAGGCCTCGCTGCTAGAAGTGGCGCTTAGTGGTTGGTGGCCGGGAGCATAGCGGAGGATGCATTTAGCATCGCTGCTGGTCGCAGCATCAAACGTCGGTCGTGCTGAACCGGCCACTTCGTTACGCATGCCGACAAATGGTAGCTCCACGCCGATTTCTTTGTACGATTTCCAATCCGTGCAGCGATATGGCTGAGCGCAGTTGGCGAAGGGCTGGATGGTCAGCAGGCGCTGACGAATGGAGTCATCGGTAATGACACCAAATAGCGAGCCGTACGGATGCTCGCCGCGGGTTATATATAGAAATGGGTGCTCTGAGTGGATAACGCGGGCGGCTTTGACCGTTGACATATCAAAGCGACTGAGGAATACTTCGCGTGGCTCATAAACTTTGTAATTAGGGTGCAGCGTAATGAGAAAGCCTGCCCCAATATAAATGAGCACAACAACTGCGGTGGCAATGGCGCACTTGACGAGGCGGCGATGACGGTGGTAGAAAGCTTCGAGCATGGGTGAACTCTTACAATTCATCTTATTGTGATCATATAATAATTACACTTAATATTCTGGGAGCTCCGTAAGAGAAGAGTTTGTTTAGTCCCGGCCGAGAAATTCCTGCGGGTCCGTGAGGAGGATTCTTAGCTGGTCTGGGAGCCGCTTGGTAGTGACGAGATCTTCAGGGAGAGTCAAGCCAACTTGAACATACTCAGACTTGACAGCCCTACCCTGCTTTTCAGCCCCCTGTCCAGTATGCGCCGCTTTATTTATAAGCCGGGATGGCTTCAAGCCAACGGGGGGATTTTTCCGCCTAGGAGCTCTCGCCCCGCGTGTCGTCTCACTCCTTAGGGCTGTCTCGCCCAGCGGCCTCTTGCATTGGCTACATAACATTTCCTGTCGTCCTCCTGAAGCAATAAAATCTTCGAGATCAGTGAGAGAAACCTGCCCAGATCGACTCTCAACGATACCTTGACCCGAAATGTACTTGCGAAGAGCGTGCACCACCCCTTGAATGGCTCTTTCTTGGCGCTCTGGATCAGTTATGCCGTACGCCTCGGCCAGCTCTTGCGCTTCACGGCCCGGAATGAATACGGTATCGTCGCCTACCCGGTATACTTCGTTCATTGCAGCACCTCCTTTACGCGTTTATAATCCCAATATTTTGCTTGATCGCTACATGTTAATGATAACACAATTAACCCATACACTCCCAGCACCATCAAGATCTCACGTATCCCAACTCTGGCGGAAGGACGGGGATTCGAACCCCGGAGGCCCCGTGAAGAGCCTACACACTTTCCAGGCGTGCCAGTTCAACCACTCCTGCATCCTTCCATGATGCATATTATAACAGAAAGTCCGCTAGCGGTTGCAACCGGAGCGGCTTTTTGTCTATAATAAAGGCAATGATGAACGATCCTTCAACGCGAATTAAACTTACTAATGTAACGAAACGATTTGGCTTCGGTGACGCCGAGCAGGTGGCGCTGGACAATGTCAATCTCGAGGTCAAAAAGGGCGAGTTTATCGCCATCGTTGGCCCATCCGGTTGCGGCAAGACGACCCTACTCAACATCCTCGGATTGCTCGACCACCCGTCAGAGGGCGAATATTACCTTGACAATAAATCAGTCGAGGATCTGACAGCGGTACATCACGCCACGATTCGTTCGCGCGATATTGGCTTTATTTTTCAACATTTCAATCTCATCCCGCGCCTGACGGTGATTGATAATGTTGCCCTGCCGCTCACCTACAAAGGCATCAGCAAAACCAAGCGCCTCCAAGAAGCCAGCCGGATTTTACGCAACTTCCATCTGGGCGAGCGCGAATATTATCTGCCACATCAGCTATCCGGCGGCCAGGTTCAGCGCGTGGCAATCGCCCGAGCACTGGTCAACAGTCCGTCAATCATCCTGGCCGACGAGCCGACCGGCAACCTCGATTCCAAGTCTAGCCACATCATCATGGAGGAACTGTCCGACATTCACCGCCGAGGCAACACGATTATCATGGTGACGCACAATCCAGAGCTGCTGTCCTATGCCAGCCGCGTGATTTCTATGCTTGATGGGCGCATTGATACCGATACGCACCACATCAAGAAGATCTTTAAGCAAAAGCTGGGTGGCGATGACCAGCCAGCAACCCCAGTGAGTTCAACGCCGACACACACCGCAACTACCAAAGCTGAAAAAGCTGAGCCAGACGAGAAAACTGAGTCAACGAAAACTACTCCTGAGAAACCGACAACCAAAGAAGCAGCCCCCTCTACCACTCCTGACAAACCTGCTGACCCAGTGAAATCCCCGGATGACCTCCCGCCAAAGCGGCCGCTTGGCACTACTTCAACCAAAACAACCGCAAAGACCATTAAGACTGATACCGAACAGAATAAAAAATCAGCTGACTCTGATACTGCGAAAAGTTCTAGCGTACCGACCGAAAAGAAACCCATCCCTAAGTCCGATAAGTCTGACGATACAAAAACCGCTGCCGCCAAATCAACGAAGAAACCAGCCAAAAAAGAACGGAAAGCTACGAAAAAGTCATGAAAATGCTCCTCAATAATCACTTCGAGAACGCTACTGAGTCGCTCAAATCAAATAAAGTCCGCACCTACTTGTCGATTTTTGGCATCATGGTCGGCATCGCCAGCATCACCATTATCCTATCACTGCTGACTGGTACGAGCCGCCTGTTTGGTGATCAGTCTGCCAAGATCTCTGACACCACAGCGTTAATTCGATCTGGTAGCGAGGCGCGGCCAGATTCATTGCTGTCACTCAGCTCCGGACACGCCGCCCAGATGGTGAACACCTTGACCGAGCAGGACGCCCGGGAGATTACCAAGGCGACTGACAATAGCGCCGCACCGCTAGCAACATTTCATGCCAATCTATCGACACCAGACGGCAAGACCAAACTAGAACGCATCACCGTTATCGGTAGCTCAGGCGAACTGGCGAAACTCGCCGGCCTCAAGTTGCGCGAGGGGCAGTTCATCGACGAAGCTAACGGTGTCGTGATCGGTAAGCAGCTGTCAATTGATCTATTCGGCACTGAAAAATCCCTCGGCAGCGTCCTCAAGCTCCGCGGCGAAACACTCACAGTCGTCGGCGTCCTCGACGAGCCGGAAACTGCGCCTAGTTACCTTGGCGTTGATTTTAATCGCTCCATTATCCTGCCACTAGCCGTTAGTAAAAAGTTCACACAAAACACCGCCCAAATCCAGCAAATCCTCATCACTGCTGACAACGGTACGGCGCTGCAAACTAAAATTGATGCCGCCAAAAAGGTCCTCGCCCAGCAGCATCAGGGCGATACCGACTACCACACCCTGGTCGGCCAGGCCATCACCGCACCAAATTCACACCTAGTGAACGCGCTCTCAACAGCCATGGCGGTCATCGCCGGCATCTCGCTGCTAGTTGGCGGTATCGGCATCACCAACATCATGCTAGTTTCGGTTGCCGAACGCCAGCGCGAAGTCGGTATCCGCAAGGCCGTTGGTGCCACCAACCGCACCATTGTCGCCCAATTCCTCATCGAATCAGCCATCATCGGTCTATTTGGCGGTGTTCTCGGCTACGTTATCGGTCTCGGCGCGTCATTCCTCCTTGGTATGTATCTGCCATTCACCCCAGTTCTCGAATGGCAAGCAGCCGCCCTGACCATCGGTGGAGCCTTGATCATCGGTATGCTCTTTGGCATCTATCCAGCCAGCCGCGCTGCCGGTAAAGATCCGATTGAGAGCTTGCGCCACTAATAAATCCACCTGGTTCTAAAATAAAAAGCGACGCCCCATCTCCCTCGGGCGTCGCTTTTCATGTTCTAGATCAAATTGATTACGACAATTCTTTCTTTAACTGCTCAACCAGCGCCACTGGCTCTGGATTGACCCCGTTGAGAATGCCCGCGTAAATACTGACAATCTCACCCAGCGCCAGCCCCCACAGCAGCTGCTCAAGCAGCGTCTCGCCCTGTAGCTCGACTACTTCGGCCTTCGGGCGCATACCCGATAGCAACCGATCGGTCAGCTCCATCCGCTCCCGAATTCGCGAACGCTCAAGGCTGCTCCGAAAATCCACGACCTTATACGGCTTATCGACTGGATGTGATGACCAGCCGATGAACTCATTGTGGCTGAACTCCGGATATTGGTTCCAAAACGCCACGTTTTTCGCCGACTCGTTAAAGCTAATCTTCCACTTATACGCTAACGGCCATGTCAATTCGCCCGCATAAAACACCTGAGTCGAGCCAATCAGTTTGAGCGCCAGTTGCTTAGCATAATTATCTGCCGTCGGTACCTCCTCGGCCCACTGGCTCAGTTGGTCTTTCAGCCACACACCACTGGCTGCGACCGCGTGGTACAGGCTATCGTCGATCACTTCAAACTGGCTGAGCAGCTTTAGCAGCCCGCGCAAATGATAAATCGTTGACATCCGCGGCTGGCCACCCGACGGGACACGCACCCGCGGCACGTTGTCCGCCTCGGCCGCCGCAAACAATTTCCCACCCGTCGCCATCACCGCCAACTGACAGCCACGCTCACGAGCCTGCTGATAACAGCTCATCGTCTCCTCGGTGTTGCCCGAGTGGCTGATAGCAATAACCAGTGTTTTTTCATTCACAAAATTCGGCAACTGATAACCCTTTGTCACTTCAAGCGGCACCATAATCTGATCAGCCGTCAGCACCTTGACCATATCTGCCGCCAGCGCCGAGCCGCCCATGCCAGCCAGCACCACACTGGTTACTTCACCAGGGATCGCCGGTGACTCTACTTCGGCCGCAAAGTCCGTCTGTGTCGTCACTGCCACTGCACTCGTTCGTGTATTACCCGGGTCGCGCTGCGCTAAAAGATTTTTGTCGTCAAGCATCTTGAAATTCCTCCTTTTCCTGTGTTACAGTATAGCATAGAAAGCAAGCATAATCGTAATGTGAAAAGAGGTGGGGTATGACAATTCAAGACAGCGGACAAGTCAACAGCGATCAAGATCTAGCTAGCGTGCTGGCGGGCGTCTCTGGTGGCAGTGATGACAATTTACGATTTGAAGAAACCGGCGCTCAGAACGCTGACACGACCAGTCGCCCGACCAAGCCACAAACCAGCGCCGCATCCGGGCCAGCCGCACCAGCACCGCGGCCAACCACCGACAGCACTAGTCGGTCATATGCCACGCCGACCGATATGTCGCTTGATGATATCAAGCAAAATGCCCTCAGCGAGCTTCGGCCACTGGTCGGCAAACTCAACGTCTCGCCCGAGGAAAAGTTCGACACCTACCTCCTGCTACTGCGCTCGACTGACGACACCTCGCTAATCGCCCCGGCACACGAAGCTGCCGTCGCCATCCCTGACGAAACCCGCAAAGCCCAGGCGCTGCTTGATATTATCAAGGAAATTGATTTCTTGTCGCAAAGCTGAGACTCATCATTCGTGTATAATTTGCTAATTTATTAGTTTTATTGTAAAATTCAGACATGTCTTTAGTTACGTCGGAGCGTGGCGACAGGTATTGTCCTATTTCTGAAACATCAAGCGTCAGTCCAGAAACTGTGCGGGATGTCGCTGCGGCAAAACTCCAGCTCTATGAAGAAACACTCCATGGCCTCCTCAACCAGCAATCCCCAGACCAATTATCAGGCCTGTATGACATGCCAAGTTACGACGCCCCCTTTGTTCGTGACATGCTCGGGCTGCGCGGCGGTGGCGTCAAAGATTTTTCAGATATTGCTAAAACCTCCGCTGATCATACAGCCATCCGCAATGCAGCTCTCAAGCTGGGCTTTCTTCACAAAGAACTTGACAAAAAGCTAGAACATAGTGGTAGACAACTCGATGTTGCTCTACCCCGCGACATGCAGCCTATCGGTGATGTATCTGCAATCATTGTACCAGGTGGAGCTGGTGCCACTAATGGTATCCGCCTACTCGGTGCCCTCACGGCGATACAAGAAGGTAAAATCAACACCTCAGAAATTATCCTCACTACCTGTGACCGCCCAACCACTGAAGCAGAGCGCAAGCGAGCCGAAGCACAGGGTTTTAAAAGCGACGCAACTGAATTTGAACTATGTCTTGGCGCTGCAACATCCCTTTTGGGGGACATTTCTTGTCTTGGGAAGAAAGCACTCTACCAACTCCATACGAAAGTAATGATTTGGCCAAAGTACATCAGGGATGGGCGAGAATATCGACACCACACGGCACGCAAATTATCAGTCTCAGCGTCTTGTCGGCTCCAATTGACAGTAACCGTACCATGCCCGATGGCAGTAAGCCGCGTCGTGCCAATACCCAAGAAACCTTTAGGGCCGCCTTTCCTCTGCTCGACGAGGGCGGCAAGGTAGCAATCGTCTCGCACGATACTTGGATACCATATCAGGAACTAGCAGGACTCGATACCTTTCTACTCGAACACAGCACGGATGTTATTGCATTTGGTCCACAAAAAACTGATCGCCTCGCGGATGGTTCTATCCAGCAGCCCGAGCAAGTCATTGATGAAATTGTCAAAGTATACGCCTATTACGTCAATCTTTTAGTCAAGGCCGAGACCCGTATTGAGAACCAGCGCCGTACACAGCAATACGCCGAAACCGCCATCCCAGACATGACCGAACTACGCGACGCCAAAATGTGTATCGGCTATCGCGATATTCCATTTGCAGCGAGCAGTGGCTTACTTCATGAACTGCGTCAAGAACCGTTGGTTGACCTAGCCAGCCATGGTATTGCCGGCCAATCTTATTATTCTCGGCGCAACGCCACGACCGGCGCACGTGTTCCTGGCGTCAACAAATCGATCTATGTCCGAGAATCGGTTGCGAGAAAACTGGCAGACATTAACACCTTTCTCGCGAGCCCCGAAGTTACCAAATTTTTTGGTAGTGCCGTGGAGGTATATGTTGAGGAGGGGCTACGCTCCACTGACATGCAGTCATCACTATATCACCAACTCATACCAAATAGCATTCGACGCCATAACTCTGACCTCCAGGAAGATGATATCCATAAACGGCGCGACGAGATCATAGCCAAACCTTCGACTACCGATAATCCATCACCGCACGCAACAGGCGGAGCGATTGACATCCGCTTACGCATCAAGCCGAGCCCCTGGACACCAGACTTTGTAGCAGACAGCTTTATTGACATGGGTCATGTAGATGGCGACACCGGGCAGCGCAATAATCCTGATTATTTTGAGCAAGCAACGCCACTGGCGGACGAGGATATAACCGCTCGGCGAAATCGTCGCTTTCTGTATAATCTGCTGACTGCCTATGGGTTTACGGTCAATCCCCATGAATGGTGGCACTTTGACTACGGCAACCAGCTGTGGGCATTTGTGCAGAATTACCAGTTGGGCGAAAAGGCCGTACAGGCGCTGTTTGGAGCCGTGGAATAGTCATAAACGACACGTACGAGGTAATTCAGATATCTGTTAATTGACTTTTTATATTACTTATGCTATCGTAATATCATACTTACTAACCAGAGAATTACTCTGGAAGAATTTTAAAACATGTCACCGTCAAAAATAGGCAATATCTCAAAAGGGTTTAATCACCAAAGAACGAACCTAGGATCATCTGGTGAACAAGCGAATCGCAGACTAGGCACACAGACGCTCAGTGATGCTGGCATATCAATCGACGTAGACCCGACAGACAACCCAGAGCAGCTTGGCAGTAATACTCTTATTCTTACCAAAATATTGGATCTTGATATTACCATCAAGGAGCAGCTGGCTGATTTAGCCAATGATCCATCAATGGAGCTGATGGAGAATGGCGCAGATAAATATGGAACCATCCTTCTAAAGGGGGCTGATAAGCTTACAAAAAATTTTGAGGAAATCTTTTCTTGTATTGACCACCTACCCATAACAGAGAGTAACGACATAGTTACTAGTTTGAGGGCCAAGGTGAGCGAGCTTGCTTCAAGGCTTAAAAGTGACGTGATAAAAGCGGGGCTAGACTGGCAACTCCTCCGATCAACCTATGCTAACGATGTCGCCGCCATGAGTGCTGACCATGTACGTCGAGTTGCCGATACCATATATAGTTTTATGGACATGAGTGATGCCAATATCCAAAGCATACGGGAGCTTATTCACGATAGTCGCTCTTTTAACGAACTGCTGCACCTAGCCCATTCATATGTCATGAATAACGATGAGTTAAGAGGTACTCTAGAATCGTGGTCAGGTGGTAATAATGAGGGACATTATATTCGCGGCCTCGGCAGGAGAAGTGAAATAGCAGAAGATATATACCAAAAATTTTTAGAGGCATGGCGACTCGGAGACGACTACGCAAGAGAGGGCTGGAGACACAAGGCTCCAATCGCAGTGGATATTGTATTAGCAGGAAATATTCTACATATTGTTGTGCGAGACTATGGCCATTCTTTAAATTTGGTTATGAATACTGTTCCGGACCAGCAAGATAATATCCTCATACAATATCACATGTCAAAAGTACCAAATAAAGGGCCTATCAGCTACCAGGTATTAGTACAGTGCGACACACCTACGCCGGTGGTCAATGGCTCGCCAGTAGCAAGAATCTCGGAGATGAAATCATCAATTTTGTCAAGCAAGTTCCCACGGATATCGACTCACCAATAGCTCAGGCCGTCCTTCACCCAAGGAATAAATAATTAGCGCCCTAAAACTCCCCGCCGTTTCCAACGAGGAGTTCCGTTCTCAATGAGATATAGGAATACTACATCATCCCCATACCCGGCATACCGCCAGGTGCAGCTGGAGCTTCTGGCTCTGGCACGTCGACAACCAGTGCGCCCATGGTTGCTGCGGTTGAGGCGATGGATACCGCGTTCTGCACTGCTTCCTTGGTGACGCGCGCTGGGTCGATGACGCCAGCTTTTTTAACATCCACCAATTCATTTTCAGGTTTCATGACATTAACGCCAAATCCAGCCTTGCCCGCCTCGACTTGCGCCAGCAGCGCGTCGGCGTTCAAGCCAGCGTTACGCATGATCTGCAGGAACGGCTGCTTCAGGGCGTCCTTCAGAATCTGCCGACCAGCCGCGATGCTGTCTGCACCGCTCACCTTCAAGCCACCAGCCAAGTTTACCAGCGTCACGCCACCACCAGCGACGATACCCTCGGCCAAGGCTGCCTTAGTCGCTGCCACCGCGTCGTCCACCCGGAACTTCTTTTCGTCAATCTCTGTCTCAGTCGCGCCGCCGACTTTGATGACAGCCACCTTGCCGCTCAAGGCCGCTGCCCGCTTATCAAATTGTTCTTTTTCATATTCGCTGGAGGCGTTGTCGGATAGTGCCTTGATCTGAGCGATCTGCTCCTTCACTGCTGACGGCTTGCCCGCACCCTCAACGATGGTGGTTTCATCTTTACCAACAATCACCTTGCGCGCTGAACCCAACACCTCTAGGCCAGCGTTCTCAAAGGTCAAACCGTGATCCTCAGAAATCACCGTTGCGCCAGTCAAGACTGCGATGTCGCGCAAAATCTCCTTGCGGCGATCGCCAAAGCTTGGTGCCTTGACCGCCACGGTATTAAATACACCCTTGAGCTTATTCAGCACCAAAATGCTCAGCGCTTCACCTTCGACTTCATCAGCGATCAGCACCACGTCCTTCTTGCCGCTTTGTGCCAATTTCTCCAACATTGGCAGGAATTCTTGCACGCTAGAAATCTTCTTATCGGTAATCAAAATCGCTGGCTTTTCATAAACCGCCTCTTGCCGACCAGTGTCGGTGACAAAGAACGGACTGACCCAGCCCTTGTCTAGACTAAAGCCTTCAACGACCTCGGCTTCCAACTCCAAACCTTGGCCAGCCTCGACTGTCACTACGCCGTCTTTGCCAACTTTCTCGATGACACCAGCGATCAATTTACCAATTTCCGCGTCACCCGCCGAAATGGTTGCCACTTCCGCCACGCGCTCAGACTTGCCCTCAATTGGCTCAGCTAATTTGTTCAGCTCTTTGACGATTTCCGCGCCAGCCTGCTCGATGCCTTTGCGCAGCTCCATCGGGTTGTGGCCCGCCGCAATCAGCCGGTTGGCTTCCTTCAAAATCGAATAGGTTAGCACTGTTACGGTCGTGGTACCGTCGCCAGCTTGCTTGTTCAGGTTCTTAGCCGCTTGCTTAATCAAATCAGCACCAACCTTGTAACCCAGCGTCTCATCATCGTTCTCTGGCAGTTCAATGCCTTCCGCTACCGTCACGCCGTCGTGCGTCACGGTTGGCCCGCCAAACCCCTTGGCGATCACCACATTGCGGCCCTTTGGCCCATACGTCACCTTGACTGCGTTATACAGCGCCTCGGCACCGCCCAACACGCGAGCGCGCGCATCATCATCGTAAAAAACTTTTTTTGCCATAATAAAAACTCCTCTTTTCTCAAACAACCGTTGCTAAAATATCTTCCTCGCGGACGATCAAATATTCCGTACCGTCAATCTTCAAATCCGTGGTCGAATATTCCTTATAAACAATCTTGTCACCCACTTTCACATTCTTGACATCGCCGCCGACCGCTTTAACCTCGGCCACCACTGGCTTCTCCTTCGAACTATCCGGCAAATATAATCCGCTAGCCGTCTGCGTCTTCGCCTCCTCACGCACCGCTACCACGCGGTCGCCGAGAGGCTTGATAGGTGTATCCATATCATCCTCCATTTCGTTAACAATACACCCATTGTACCGCACCAAATTAGCACTCGTCAAGGGCGAGTGCTAGAAGATAGAACCAGCACCCCCATAAAATCCAAAGGCTCTATATTGCTCCTTCGTCACAGTGGCTAATATCACGATGCCGCCCTAATACAGCGTATCGGGATTGGCTTTGATTACAAAGAATTTAAACACCTACAAGAATATTTGACATTTTATATAAAAATTGATATGATAAAAATCATGAAGTATGTTGCTACAACTGAAGCACACCAAATATATGAAACACCAGAGGTAACAAAAAGACAACACCAACTTGCCGCGGGCTGGCTCATGTGCGCAATAGAAGCAACTCAACAACGTTATCAAGTATTATCTGAATGTGGCAGAAAAGATGCAGATGAATTAGTTGCTCCTTATTGGGCTGTATTGGAATATTTTAAGGACAAAATAGACAGTGGCAACCCCGATACTATAACGTTTCTCGCAGACCTAGAAGAAAGAACTCCGCATGACATAAGACCTGTATTGATACGGAATCCAGACGGAATGGTAGAATATTCATTTCCACCAAACCTCTTATGGTTACATCTTAATCAGCTCAAATCACTTGCAGATGTCGTCATCAATGCCCAAAACCAGGCAAGTGCTACCGCTCGGAAACGATAAAAGTCTTATCTATTTAACCCCAATGTCGACAAGACTTGATCTTATAAGACATGTAAGGGCATGCTGTTGACTTTATAGATATATTATGTTAGAATTCACAAGATGTGTTTAGAAAAAACAACAACTCCAGACGGTAGAAAAGCTTCTAGGTACGTACAGGAGGTGCTCCGCGTGATAGAGCACAACGAACATGACTTGCCTACCCGTGTTAAAACTCGACTAGGCGATGTAGCCCTCGAAGTTACTAGTTCAATGCGACTTGAGCAAACCATACACTATGAGGGAGTCGCAATATTTCCAGAAGATGACAGCAGTGACTCTGGTCATGAAATTAAGTTAGCACCCTTCTCTCTAACAATATATGATGACACACACAACGATATAGTAGGAGAATTAAGACAACTACAGGCTTAAACGGTTCTTATTTTCTGAGCCTTTCTAATACCCTTATTATGCTTACGCAGTAGCAGATTACTGTTCTTATTTCCGGAGGATGCCCCCTGTTTGCTCTTTAGATATTCTGCTTTTCTCTTCGCTCTCGTATCACTGCGCGTCATCATAAAATCATTGATGCTCAAATAGCTTAGCGTGGCTATATCCCTCTTCAGCCGCTTCGTCCTCTCATCGACATCAGCGCCGACATCTTCTGGTGTTACACTCTCAATAAACCACGCTATCCGCCTTCTCAGGTTTTCTTGCGTAGGATTTTCATGATACAGCCTATCCATTACTCCCAAAGAAGGGTCTGAAACCTCCCTTCCGGCCGGTGAGGTTTTATCGTACCAAACCGGTGTATTGTGCATCTGACGCTGCACCGATCTTGTGCCATCTTTGTTATCAATCTCTATAGATTTTCCCTCACTATATGGCACAGACCAAAAATACTCATTTGTAAACTCAGCATCTGGGACTGCGCGAGACAGTAACTGCTGAGTCATATAAGCTGTTGCACCGCTACTTTTAATCTCATCTACGATTAACACTTTTTTACCATCAAGTGTAGTAGGTAATTTCCATACCTCGGTCTTATAGTTATCAGGCGTCAGATCACCAACTACAAACTTGGCGCGAATGGCACTAATGGTTTCGTCAGAAATTTCATTGACATTAAACTCAAGTGGGTCACGATTTTCTTCACGAACTAGCGGACGACCGACACGTGCCCACCATTCTTTACGATCAATATGAATAAAATCAAGATGAGGCTTTTTTGCTCCCTCGTCGGCCATTACCTCCCATAATGAATCGACAAGCCACGCAACAGGTCTAGCAGACTTATCTAAAAACAACACCTCATCTGGCACAAAGTCTGGCTGCTCGCCTTTATAGCCTCCAAAACGCTGAATCATTGCATCTGTAAGGTCAAGATAGCATGACAGTATCCACTCTCTGCTCCACCGACCATTGAGTTCGCTACCAATAGGAGCATCCCAAGTTCCTTGCTGTTCAAGTACCCCCCCATCGAGATAGCTTAAGACCGCTTCATTATCTTCTAGGCCGGTTGTAATAGAATCAGTGTGACTTGTTAATTTTTCTTTACTACCCATACGGTGAATATTAGCATAAACTTGATAAAAAATCAAGTCCCTGATTCACTATACCCACTGAAAAGTGCTATACTATACTCATGAGACTCTTCAAAACCCTCATCTCGCGCATTCTCGCCCGCTCTGTCACTACATTCTTCCTGCATAATCCGCACATCAAGCTCGTTGCCGTCGTCGGCAGTGTCGGCAAAACTACTACCAAATCAACCCTCGTCAGCGTCCTGAACTCCAGCTATAAAGTCCGCGCCAATCGCGGCAACTTCAATGCCGAGTTTAGCGCACCGCTGGAAATTCTCGGTGTCGATTCACCACAGAACCCCCGCTCGGTATGGAATTGGTTAGCGGTCTTGGGCCGAGCCCGCCGTGCCGCCCGCCGCCAGCACGACCTCGACGTTATCGTCCAAGAATTCGGCATTGATCACCCCGGCGAAATGGCTGCGTTTGGTCGCTATATTCGCCCTGACATCACCATCGTCACCGCCATTGCACCCGAGCACATGGAGTTTTTCGGCTCACTAGAAACCGTCGCCCGCGAGGAATTTGCGCTCGCTGAATATAGCGAAAAAGTGATCTACAACCGCGACGATATTCGCCCCGAGTTCGTGGACTTCGCCGATTGCGGCCAAATCATCTCCTATGGCACCGAGCCGGGCGCCGACTACCAGATGGCTATCGGCAAATTTACCAGCGGCAAAGGCTTCCGCTGCCAGCTCATCCACGCCGACCAAACCTCGCGTCCATTCATCATCCCTGTTGTCGGCGTGCATCAACTCCGCGTTGCCGGCGGCGCAGCGGCGGTGGCGTTAGAGCTTGGACTTGACATTGAGTGTGTGATGACTACGCTCGAGAATTTCACGCCAGTCAGCGGCCGCATGAATATCTTGCCCGGCATCAACGACGCAACCATCATCGACGACTCGTATAATTCTAGTCCCCTCGCCGTAAAGTCTGCCCTAGCGACGCTTTACCAGCTGCCCGCCAAAACCAAAATCGCCGTCCTTGGCGACATGAACGAGCTGGGCGAGACCGCGGCTGCCGAACACGCCGCCGTTGGCGCGCTATGCGACCCAAAGCAGCTTGATCACGTCATCACCGTTGGCCACTTGGCCGAGCAATTCCTCGCTCCAGTTGCTCAGCAACATGGCTGCACCGTTACCTCGTTCGCCAAGGCCACCGAGGCTGCCAAGCTCCTCGCTCGCCTGGCCAATAAAGACACCACCTTCCTCTTCAAGGGCTCCCAGGGTGGCATCTACCTCGAAGAAGCCATCAAGCCGCTTCTTAAAAACCCCGCGGATAGCCAAAAGCTCGTCCGCCAATCAGACGAGTGGCTCGAAAAGAAACGGCAGTTTTTTGAAAGTGACCATTGATGACCGAAAATGCTCCATCAAAAAAATCAATTGCCACCCGCATTGTGCGCTGGCTTATTTACGGCCTGACGGTTCTCGTTTTTGTGCTTGCAACTGCCCATAATGACCACTTACACAAGCTCAACTCCGACCAATTTGGTCCGCCTGACTATTATTATGACTATCATCTAAATGACTCCGCCTGGTTCATTATAGCTATGCTTATCACCTTGCTCATGATAGGGATAACGGACCGGTCAATCACCGCCCACCATCAGGCCCTGCACAATCGCTGGCCACTGGTTATAACAGGCATCCTGTTTTACCTCGCAATACTGATACTGCTTCTCGATGTGACAATCGGCGGGTGGGGTATTCCCGGGCACTGCGGCAGCGGATTTTCTACAGGTAACTGCTTTCTGGCTGATGGACTCGGGGAATTCGTATACCTGTTCTGTATGCCGCCGCTTTTCATCTGCGGAACATCTCTTATGACTATCAATCGCCGCACCAAGTACCGCCAGAGTCGTAAAAAATCACTGCGATAGCTTATAGAGGAACGCCAGCCAGAACAACGCCGCTACCGCGAGGCTGCTCAGCGCACAGAGTTTATATACACCCCGCAGCCACACCACCATCCACACTCCCGCCGCCGACAATAGCATCGGCAGCGCCATTGCCGCTATCTCGATGACATGATATTCACGAATCCACCACGTATCCCACCTCGCCACAATAAAGAGCAGCACGCACAAAGCTATCGGTGCGACTACCAGCAAAACTACTACTGTATCGCTTAAGTATGGCTTATCCGTCGTCGCTACATTATCCTTCATAACCTACCACCCTTTATGATAAATCGGCTACACTAGTTAATCAACCTATCACCACGACTAAGTAGCTACCAAATCATTGCACCTAAATTTATTTCTCACAACTCACCCCCTTCGGTAGTTTATTTAATCTTGGTTTTTGATGGCGATAGGTAGGGCATTAGACTAACGATTTACCTTAAATAATTGCAATCCTGTCAGTATTACAGACAAAGTTCCTATAACCACCGCATAAAGCACCCAGTTAACGAAATTGTTTAGACTCCTACCAAAGCCATCAAAACTGCTAATACAAAAACTAATAACCACGTATAGATATGTGGCAGCTGACACATAAGACAAAAAGCTACGTCTGCCCCTCCTTTCTCTAAAGATGAGGATTGAGCTAAGTATTCCTGCCAAAGTCAAAACAAACACTCCTATGTGTATGTATTCGGTAAATAATACTGCAACACCGATTGACATTAGAATTACTAAAGTGGTATTCTGCAGCGCTTTATTCTTTTTCACAACTCACCCCCTTCGGTAGTTTGTTTAACTTTATCAATCCTCGTAGCTTATAATCTTTTGATCCGGGTTTTAATGCTGGCGATAGGTAATCTTCTGGTTTTAGGGCGTAGCACTTTTCGTTTATGTCTTTGGCGAGAATAATTGGCGTTCCTTTTTTGATATCGCCATCATCTTCTTTCATAATGACCAGTTTCTCAAACGCCAATCCACGCGTCTCTTCGCTTAAAGTATGTCCAACCAGCGCATCAGCGTTATTCTGGTTTTTCGACTTGTCAACATAATCGTTCGCGATACCAGTCGAGTTAGCTGCTCGCGTATTGCGAAAGAGATAAATCCGATCCTCATCTTCGCCAAGCGACGACTTGCCGTTGCGAGCTGTATAGAGAATCGGGTCGGTAACTTCAGGGTCGCAGGCGTCGTCAATGCCGTCAAGGTCTTCATCTTTTCCCGAAGCTTTCAAAAAGGCTCCACATGGTTGATTTTTATCTGGTGTACCGTTTTCGTCAATATCATCTGGGTTTGGACCTTTGATGAGAATGGTTTGGTATAGCTCTTGCTTCTTGCCATCTGGTGCTTCGCCAGACACCACTAGCGTATGATATCCAGCGGGCAAATCCTCAGGCAGCGCCACAGATCCATTAATTTCACCATTCTTATCAGCTTCAATCTCACCCAAATCTCTTGGCTCAGAGTAAATCTTTACGTATACCTTTTTCCATGGCTTATACGGGCGTCTAGATGTTTTGATCTCTATATATTTTTCTTGAACTTTTGTTGCTGTCCCGTTAGATAGTTTATAATAAGTAAACTTTATGTCTTCCTGTTCATTAGCAACGTTAAAATAGGGCGGTGTTGGTATATTATCCTTTGTTGCAGAGTTGTCAGGACAAGTTGTTGCGTCATTTTTACAGATTTTATAGTCCGCAGGATTAACGCCACCTAGCTCTTTCCTAAAAGCACGAGCAATATCGGCATGGCCCTTGGCGTTTGGATGGAAGCTTTCCCACAGCTCAACATTTGTCTGTCCTGGTATTTTACTGGTTGCTATCTCGTTTAGCAGTAACGGATTAACGTGATTTTCTCTATCTCCACACAACCAGTGGTTTCCAAAAGCATTTTCTATATCAACGTATTTGACACCGGCTGCTTTAGCGGCCTGTTTAATCGTATTATTGAGGTAGGTCACGGAATTTGTAATCATCTCACGCTCCCTTGCGTCTAAAAAGAGAAGGCCTCGCCCAAAACATGGTGCATCAGGAGCGCCATTTACGAATTGTGGATATCCCAATACATAAATTTTGCTATTGCTAGAGGCCTCCTTTAGCTCCCTGTAGAATGACTTTAACTTATCAAACTGATCTATGATTTCATTTTTAAGCTTGCGACGGTGTTCTGCCTTGGCATAAACACAAGTGCCTTCCTTACTAGGAGGAACGCACGCGTCAAGTTTATTTCCAAACCCCACATCATTCCCTCCCGCCGTCAGCGTGATCACCTTTGGTTGGTATTTCTTTACGAACTCGATTTGCTTGACGCGCCCTGGGATCATCTCGTTGAGTGCCATCTTCTGCAACGTTCCTTTATTATCATAACCATGCAGCCGTCCGAGCGGGCTGCCCTGCCCCTCGTAGCCGCCCGAATTGTCCCAATTCATGTCGTACACCGTCGCCCCACTACACGCAACCGACGCCCACGCCGCCGACGGGCCGCTACCCAGCCCCATCCAGTTCGCTAGCTTGTACGGATACGAACGCGTGCTGACATGGCACTTTTCCCTTGGCGCGCCCTTCGCCTTATCTTCATTCACATCCGTCCACTGGCGATAATACTTCTGACCAGTCGCCGGATTTTTATCAGTATCACCCTCGCCGCTGGAGAAGGAATCGCCGAGAGCGAGATACGTAATATTGCGTCGATCACCAGGAATCGGCTTACCCCTGTAGCCATCTGGATACTCGACGTCGAAGGTTGAAGTGAAGATTTTCATATTATTGCCGCCGTACCACGGCATATACGACTCGTTGAACTGGGCAATGGGTACAGCGTTGTTACTATAATTCCCTTGTAAAAACTCAACCTCACAACCACCCTGATCCCAGAAAGGTTTGACATTACCGGCAAACATACCGTATAGTTTAGCATTACTTCCCCATTTATGCGTGATGGTAGCTGTTCGATACGGGGCGTCACCATAAAACTTAATATGGAAATCTTTTCTATTTTCCGACCAATATACAATTATATACCGAGGGCCGCTAGGCTCAGCGCTATAGGCAACAGCGTACGCACCAGTTGCCATCGCCCGCTCAAGGCTCGTCATATAGTCCTTATGATAGAAATGGCCTTTCGCCATAGAAATGTTTGCTTGTCTCAATGCCATAAACCAACTATTTGAATGGTCGGCCGGTGCACAAAATTTCTTATTACGATTTACGTAACTCACCAAATCCTTTGTCGTTATCTTATCAGTAAAATCATCATATTGAGACGAGTCTGGCCACCATCCGATCGCTGAGCGATTGTCCGGAAATTTGGGGCCTGCATAGCCACTTGGATAGTCAACAGAAAACGTAGACGTGAAGAGTTTTTTATTTGATTCTGCGGATATATTCAGATCAGATACAAAAGCCTGCGAATGTTTATATCCCCACAAGTATTCAGGGTCACAATTACTACCATTACCACCTCCTAAAATCAACTTAGGGCTGGCAACGGTAGCCACATAAAGTTTCGACTGACTACCCTCCTTCCTCGTAAGATAAATCCCGCTTATTTGATGATTTTTATAAAAACGATACGTATAATCATCCTTACCGTCCTCTGTCCAAAAAACTTTTATGAAATACGGGTTTGACGTGTCGTTATGTTTATTGTTCTGCTCATAAACAACCGCGTACGCACCCTTTGGCGACGACATAGCGCGTTCTAAACTTTCTACCGCCGCCTGGTGGTCTCTGGGGTCACCTGAATAATATCTCTTTTGCTTAAAGGCAAACAGCCACTTCTTCGCGTAATCGTCATCGGGACTTCCGCAGGTTTTACCCGAATAATTATCGATGTGATGGATCAATGTTTTCGTTGAAACCTTGTTGATGATATCATCATACTCAGAAGCTGCCCCAGCCGTCGCTGGCACCGCGCTGCACACCGCTAACGCAGCCCCAATAACACTAATAATAAGCTTCCACATAAGCGCCCCCTCCGTTATGCTTATGTCAAAATTGTACCAGACCGCCCCGCGCGCAACAAGAAACCAGCCACTCGCCTACTCAAACCGTCGCCGCAGCGCGATGATGTCCAGCCGCGCCAATTCCTCGGCAGGCAGCTGCCGCATATATTCAATTACCCGTACTGCCAGCGCCGGGTCAGGGCAGTCGGGCCTCGTTGATGGCTGCCGACCAGCCTGCAGTGCCTCCAGCGCTGTTCGCATCTGCCGCCAAAAGGTATAATAATCAAGCTTGACCTTAACCTGATGGCCACCAGCATCTTCAATTACAAAACCCTCAATCCACTCGCCCCGCCACTGATACGCCATACCTTGAAGCTGATCAAGCCACGCCGCGAACTCGCTCCACGATGAGAACTCCGCTGCCAGACGCTTGTTGTTCACCCCGATCTCGCGCGCAAATCGCTCCCGCTCCTGCCGGTCGACCACCTCGTATGCAACCTGCCGCTTGACGATATCGAGCAGTACTAACTTATCTGACTCATACGCGATAATATGCGGATCAAATCGCGGCAACACCACCTCAAACAATAGACACGCGTTATGACGGCGCAGATAATCAGTAATATACGGTAGCTGGTCTCGAAATTGCTCTAAAAACTCACGTCGAAAAGCCGCCGCATAGTCACCCTCGGTCGTCGACTTTGACGCAATCACCAGCCCGCCCGCCGCCGAATCATACCCGACTAATCCTAAAAAGCCATTCTCCTTCACCCACGCCCGCACCGGAAAGGTCATCGTCTGCTCCAGCGCCGCTAGTTCAGTATCGCGCCGCTCGCCAATGTTAAAAAACTTATCATAGGCCCGAATCACGATCTCGTTCGTCAGCGTATTGAGAAACAGTCCGCGCGCCCGCATCGTCTGCGTCGTCCATGCTTGGCGATAAAATGCCTCGGGCTTGAAATTAAACGAGCTGATATCACCCGGCAGGATCGATTCACGAATGTAGCGATTCTGTCGCAGCTGGCTTAGGAACGCTGCGTTTTCCGGATACAGCCGCGCTGCTGCTCGTTGGTTTTGAATAGCGATCGGCGTCATGCCGTTCTCGTCCAGCCGCACTGTTCGCAACTCGCCGCCAAACTCAACCTTTCCCTCCAAATTGTAGCACCGTTCGTTGTAGCGCGTAGGATAATTTTGCCTGTTGCGATGTCCATGAACCTGAAACGTCGCGTCATCAGTCTGCGCCATAAATGCATCATCCACCGCCCCAGCCTCGTCATAGGCCCCCACGCCGTGGATCAGCTGGTTGGCCGCCACCAATGGTAACCGCTCCGGCAGCGTACTGAGCCCGCCATGCGTCACCAAGACGGTTTGACCTCGAAATTGGTACAAAATATATTGATCCATCCGCCGCATCAGCCGCGCTACCTTGCGCTTATCAATGCCTGCCACCTCCAGCTGCGGCTGCGTTTGTTCGCTAAATACCCGCGCCGCAACCGGCTGATCGGTTGCCCACTGCCAGAGATATAGCTCGTGATTGCCCTCGACGAACCGCACGTTTGGTCGGTCAAGCAACTCGTCACAAACAAATCGCATCACCGCATCATTCTCCGTGCCGCGATCTAATAGGTCGCCGACAAAAATATACAGTTCATCATCCCGAAGCGGATACCGCTCGAAATATTCCTTGAGCGGCGTAAAACACCCCTGCACATCGCCGATATGATGAATCGCCCGATACCTATCAACGTTCTCCGGCCGATTAGTAAGCAGTTGATTCACCTCCTCGGCTGTCCGTACCACCGTCACCCATTTCGGCAGCGAACTCTGCTGCAGCCGCCGATGCATACGCTCAAGCACACTACTCGGCACCACCTTATGCCTCGGCCGCTCTTTATTACGCTGCTGACATACCGCCAGCGGCACATCGGCAAAATCAATCACCACCAGCCGGTAGCGATATTTCCGACACAGCTCGCCATACGTCTTGAAATAATTCGGTGTCGTGTGCGTTGCATCAACCACCGTCGTCTCACCCCGCGTCATACGCTGCTCCAGCATCTCGTGTAGTAGCCGCCACACCATTGCATCCTGACGCGACGGCATAGTCGTTTGCCCGTCAATCATCAGCTGCGGTGACGCCAGCATCAGCCGTATCACGTCCGGCGACAACGTATAATTATCAAGCCCCTGCTCCGCAAGAAACGTCGACTTACCAGAGCCGGGAATCCCTCTGGTTACCAATAGTAGTCGCATACCTCACGCCGCCCGTTCCTGACCAACGATCTCGCGTACCACCTGGCCATCATTCCACGGCAGCCGCTGACCATTGACGATCCGATATTGCTCGTGGCCCATGCCGGTGATCAGCACCATATCGCCCTTCTTGGCACAGCCAAGCGCCCGCTCAATTGCCTGGCGCCGGTCGGCAATCTCCGTCGTTTTCGCGTCGCCGCGACCGCGCTCAATTCCCTCCATCAACATCCGTCGAATTTGCTCCGGATCTTCGTTATAGCTCTCCTCGTCAGTCAGGAAAATCCGATCCGCCCCACGCGCCGCGATCTCGCCCATAATCGGCCGCTTGCCCTGATCACGATCACCACACGCCCCGAACACCAAGATCACCCGCTGCTTGGTGATGCCGCGGGCCGCCGCCAACAGTTTTTCCAGCGCATCCGGCGTATGAGCATAATCAACGATCACGTCATAGCCTAGCCCCTCAACCGCTCGCTCAAACCGCCCTGGCACCGCTTCGACATTGGCTACGCCTTCCTGGATGTCCTCCAGCTTGACGCCCAATAAATACGCCAGCGTCGTCGCGGCCGTCATATTCATCACGTTGAACTCGCCCGGCAGATTCGTCGCTAGCTCCAAGTGTGTCTGATGATCCAGCACCACATCAGCCTCGGTGCCCTTGCGGTATAACTTGACGTGGGTAATTTTTGCCTCAGCCTCCGCGCTTCGACCGTACGTCATCTTTTGCTCGCTGGCGACAAACTGATTGAAATAGTCATACCACTCATCATCGCGGTTGAGCACGATAAACCGTGGGCGCAGCTGAAATAGTTTGCTCTTGGCCGCTGCGTACTCTTCCATTGTCTTGTGATAGTCGAGGTGATCCTGCGTCAGATTCGTCATCACTGCCGCCTCGATCGGCACGCCGTCCAGCTTGTGCTGATCCAGCGCATGACTCGTCACCTCCAGCACCACGTAGTCAGCGTTCGCCCGCCTGGCGTCGCGGAAAAACCGCTGCATCCGCGCCGTACTCGCCACCGTGGCATTGAGGTCGTTAAGTTTTCGCTCACCCGCCACCTCGATCACCGCTGTGGTAAACATCGCGGTCGTGAAATGAGCTTCTTTCAAAATCTCATTGATATAGCACGACGTTGTCGTCTTGCCATTTGTCCCCGTCACCGCGATCACCCTGAGGTGCTTTGACGGATTACCATACCGCGCGCTAACCAGCTTGACACGCAACCGCCGATACCCATTTTCTAACCGCCGCAGCATCCCGCCCGGCAGCACCTTCCTCACAAATTTCACCAATGTGGCTTTCATATCCCTATTTTACCACTTATATTTGCTATAATAAAAGCAAATGAGGATTTTGGGAATCGAGTCCAGCTGCGACGAAACAGCGGCGGCGGTCGTTGAAGACGGCGAACGCTTGCTTTCTAATGTGGTCAATTCCCAAATCGACATCCATGCCGAATACGGCGGCGTCATCCCGGAGATTGCCGCCCGCAGCCATCTGGAGGTTATTAACCCGGTCATCAAAAAAGCCCTGTCCGACGCTGATTGCACTTGGGACGATATCGACGCCATCGCCGTCACCTACGCGCCCGGGCTGATCGGCTCGCTGCTCATCGGCACGCTCGCTGCCCGCACCCTCGCCATCATTCACGATAAACCGCTTTACAAGATACACCATGTCGAGGCGCATGTGTATGCTAATTTTATCACCGAACAGAAAAAGAGAGGCTCAAAACATGCCAAATTGCTGGAATTAACAACATCTGCACAAACCCGAGAGGCGAGCTTGTCAGATTCCTTGCGAGACGAGGACTGTTTGAGCAAAGCGAGTCCCGCAGTCGCCAAAGAATCTGACGAGAAAGCATCTCGGCGTGCGGAAGCCGTTGTTAATTCTAGCGATTTGGCGCTGTCTTTACCACACCATCAACCCACCTTCCCCCTCCTCGCCCTCATCGTCTCTGGCGGACACTCGCAGCTTGTCCTATTCCAAAATCACGGCGACTACCAACTAATCGGCCAAACCCAGGACGACGCCGTCGGCGAGGCGTTCGACAAGGCCGCTAAAATCATTGGCCTGCCCTACCCTGGCGGCCCTGCCATCGCCAAAGCAGCCGAGCTCGGCGATCCCCACGCTTTTCACCTGCCCATCGCCAAGCTTGATGGCGAGTACGATTTTTCCTTCTCTGGCCTCAAGACAGCCGTTCTGAGGACCGTTCAGCGCGAGGTGGGCAAAGACTTCACCTTTCCGTCGCACGAGCTTCCAAGGCTGGTAAACGATAAACTGAGGCATAATATGGCAGCCAGTTTCCAATACACCGCCGTTAAAACCCTGGTCGATAAGACTAAAAAAGCCTATGACAATTTCCAGCCCGCTTCCGTCGTCATCGCCGGCGGCGTCGCCGCCAACCAAGAATTACGCCGCCAGCTGCGCCGGGCCTTGCCCATCACCATCGAGTATGCACCGATCCAGCTCTGCACCGACAACGCTGCCATGATCGCCGCGCTCGGCTATTTCCGCGCCCACATCGACCAGCCCGCCGACCCGTACGACCTGGAAGTCCAGCCAAGTTTATCAATGACAGCAAGCTAACGTTGTGAGGATTACAACATGAACCAACATTTTTTACAATCAACCGCCTGGCAAGCCTTTCAAGAGTCACTCGGCCGCACCACCTTTCGCGATAGCGGCCCGGGTTGGGAATATCTGGCTGTTTTGGAGCGCAGCACCGGCAATTCCCGCCTGTATTGCCCGTACGGCCCGGCTGCCGATGATGAACATTCGCTAGCGGCAGCCCTTAATTCCTTAACTCAACTTGGCAAAACACACCGCGCTACCTTCCTGCGCGTTGAGCCAACCAACCCTAACTTTACCACGCATCTCAAATCTCACGGCTGGAAAAAGGTCACCTACCAAAAACTCCAGCCCGAGCATTCGCACGTCATCGACCTGACCCAGCCGCAAGACCAGCTGATCGCCCATATGGCGCAGCCAGTTCGTAATGTGTACCGCAATTATCATAAAAAAGGTGTCGCCGTCCACCGCTCGACCGACCCGCACGACATTGATATCTTACTGAAATTTGTCCACCAAGTCGCCCGGCAGCGCGGCATTACGCCGCACCCTGATAGTTATTTTCGACAGCAAGCAACCACCCTCTTCCCACTCGGCGCCGCCACGCTGTACTACGCCGCGCTTGATGATCAGCCCATCGCCGCTGCCCTGTTTTACCACAGCAGCGACACGCTATATTACGCCCACGCTGGCGCCTCGTCAGACCCAGCTCACCGCAAACTTAACGCTGGCACTGCCCTGCTGGCCGAGGCAATCATTGACGCTCAGCAGCGCGGATTAACCAAAGCCGACCTCTACGGCATTGCCCCCGACGGCGCCGACAAAAACCATCCATGGGCTGGCTTCACCAAATTCAAACGCTCATTTGGCGGACACGACATCACCTTTGCTGGCGCTTGGGATTTGCCATTACAGCGCAGTCGCTACTGGCTGTACCGCGCCTACCAAGCGCTGCGTTAACACCCCCAGCCAGGCATCGTCCGCGGTTTTGCCGCCCCTTTTTCTGTGGTATAATTGGCTTGGTAATATAACCGCGTGGAGAGATATCTTACGCCTATTGTCTGAGTTTTCACGTGAAAAATCTTGACGGTAGCGATGCTCGCTTTTCACGTGAAAAGTAGGAATTATTCATGCAACTAGCCAAACAATACACCCCAAACGATTACGAACCAAACATTTATGCCATGTGGGAAACCAGCGGCGCATTAGAGCCGACTGGCACCGGCAGACCGTACTCCATCGTCATGCCGCCGCCCAACGCCAATGGTAACTTGCACATTGGCCATGCCCTGGACATGAATTTGAAGGATATTATGATTCGCTATCACCGCATGAAAGGCGATGATGCAGTATTTATTCCTGGGGCAGACCATGCTGGCTTTGAGACGTGGGTAGTTTATGAAAAAGAGCTAGCCAAACGGGGAAAAAGCCGCTTTGACTTTTCACGTGAACAACTATACGACCAGGTTTGGAAGTTTGTGGAAGAAAAACGCGGCAACATGGAATTGCAGCTGCGAGCTCTAGGCGTCAGCGCCTCTTGGCAGCATTTGACCTTTACGCTGGACGATAAAGTCATCGCTACAGTGTACGAGACGTTCAAAAAGATGTGGGATGACGGACTAGTTTACCGCGGTGAGCGGATCGTTAATTATTGCACCAAACACCAAACCAGCTTCGCCGACATTGAAGTTGAGCATAAAAATGAAAAAGGGAAGTTGTGGCAAATTGCTTACCCGACACTGGATAAAATCGGCGAAATCGTAGTCGCCACCACGCGGCCAGAAACTATGTTGGGCGACGTAGCAGTAGCCGTTCACCCGGATGACGAGCGTTACAAACATCTCATCGGCACGCGAATTTTATTGCCAATCACCGACGAGGAAATCCCGATTATCGCTGACGAGTACGTCGATATGGACTATGGCACTGGCGCAGTGAAAATTACACCGGCACACGACCCGAACGACTTCGAGATGGCCCAGCGCCACAACCTGCCGCTCAAACAAATCATCAGCCAAGAAGGCAAGATGGTCAACGTACCGCCACAATTCCTAGGCCTGACGCCGGCAGAAGCCCGCACTCGCGTGTTGGCGGCCTTGGAATCATTGGAGCTGCGCCGCGGCGAAACAGACATTGAACATGCCGTCGGACATTGTTACAAATGCGGCAGCGTCATCGAGCCGATGGTTAAGGAGCAGTGGTTTATTAAAATGCAGCCGTTGGCTCAGCCAGCCATTGAAGCCTTAGAGAGGGAAGAGATTACCTTTTATCCAGCTGCCAAGCGCAAAGAGCTCATCGCTTATCTCAAGCAATTGAAAGATTGGAATATCTCCCGGCAAATCCCGTGGGGCATCCCGATTCCCGCATTCGTCAATGAAAGCGACCCGCGCGATTGGATATTCAACATCCACACTGACGAACGAAAGATAGTTGTAAATGGTACAACATATATCAGGGAAGAGGACACCTTTGACACCTGGTTTTCGTCTGGACAGTGGCCGTACATCGTTACCGATTACCTAAACGGCGGGGAACTAGCCAAATATTTCCCAACCAGCCTGATGGAAACTGGCATGGACATTATGCGAGCGTGGGTAGCGCGCATGATTATGCTCAGCCTGTACCGCACCGGCAAACTACCGTTCAAGGATGTTTATCTGCACGGTATGGTCAATGATGAGCACAATCAAAAAATGTCCAAATCCAAGGGCAATGTCATCAATCCAATGGAATTAGTCTCAGAATTTGGCTCGGACGCCACTCGCATGGGCATCATCGCTGGCCGCGCGCCGGCCCAGCACCAAGCCTTCAACAAGGGCGCGGTCATCGCTGCTCGTAATTTCTGTAATAAGCTGTGGAATATCGCACGCTTCGTCGAGGCGCAAATCGGCGACGAACACCAAATCGTTGACCTGGAGCTGCAGACGCCAGCCGACCACTGGATTATCCGCCAGCTGAACGACGCCGCCAATAACATCGCCGTCCGCTTGGAGCAATACCGCTTTTCTGAAGCCGCGGACACAGTCTATCACGCTATTTGGGACGACCTAGCCGATTGGTATATCGAATCGTCAAAAACCGCTATCAACCGCCCATTACTGTCATGGGCGCTGGCAACTAGCCTGAAAATCGCTCATCCATTCGCGCCATTCGTCACCGAGACGATTTGGCAGACGCTTAATTACACCGACGGCATTTTAATGCGCGACCACTGGCCGACCCCAGAAAAGTTCGACCCTATCGCTGCTGAGCAGTTTGAGCAGCTGAAGACGCTGGTCGCCGAAGGCCGCTGGGTAATCGCTGAGCTGCCGGGCAACAAGAAATACCGCTTGTTATACGGTAATGACAGCCTCATCGCTGATAATCAAGACACCATAAAACACCTCATGCGTCTGGAGTCAATTGCACACACCGACCAGCCGCGGGGCCTTAGGCTCGCGGCAGCAAACAGAGAAGCGTGGCTGGATATTGACGAGAAGACGCTCTATCAGCACCAGACCGATCTGGAAGTGCGGCTAAACGAAGCGCGACGAGCCCTGTCAAACCTCCAGGCACGACTAGATAACTCAACCTATGTCGAAAAGGCACCAGCTTATCTCGTTGAGGAAACTCGCCAACAGCTAGCTGAGCAAGAAAAGCTCATCCAGCGCTTTATCAGCGAACTCGAAGTCATCAGCTCACGCTAATCGGATCGACCATCAGTCGATGCCCGTCAATGTCACTATCACCACCGCGGCTGACAAGCTTGGTGTGTAGGTGTTTACGATCAGCGCTGCGCGGTGTCGTCCGCGGGTGGGTTTGCCCGTCTTTTAGTGCCCCCGAAAAGTCATGATGGTCAGAGTGAGTATGCGGTGAGGAATGCGGCTTGCTGTGGTGGTCATCATCGACCTGATATGTATCTTTCATAGCCCGCCACGCAGAAATAACCGCTTTGTCAACATTCGTGTCATGCAAAAACACGCCGAGGCTGGTCGATAGGCCGAGTGCCATGGTGGCAGTAGTGAGAATGTGTGATAAATATTTCATATTCTTTTTATGTTTATCTCTATGGATCTAACCATAGCAATGTTAGGATAATAGCATAAGGTTTTTAATTTGTCAATAATATTTCCTGATTTAGATGGTGCTGTCTGTCCAGAATTCCCGATCGACACCCATTCCGCATACTGACAAAATAAAATAAGTCCCGGATAAACCGAGACGAGAGCGGCATAACTCTGGCGGAGGAGGGGAGATTCGAACTCCCGCTACAGGTCTCCCCGTACTAACGATTTAGCAAACCGTCCCCTTCAGCCACTTGGGTACTCCTCCATGAGCCAAAAATAGTGTATCATAGAAGTAGTGGCTTGGCTAGCCCCGCGGCTGACAGGCGGGCCGCAAAACTTGACAATAAACCCAAGAAAGAGGATAATAACGCGCATGAAGAGGTTTTTCGCAAGTATCGTTAGTATCATGTTGACCATCGGTGTCGGCACGGTAGTTTTGAGCACTCCAGCGTTCGCGCTCGGCGAGGGCGGCGTCACTCGTGGCATCAATGACGCGCGTGGCGACGGCGTGCCAACCAACTTAACTAACGGTGACAGCTCGTTGGTGAAAAAAATTATCAACATCATGCTCTATTTCATCGGTATTCTCGCTGTGGTAATGCTGATCTTTGGTGGTTTTCGCTACGTTGTTTCTAGTGGTAACAAAGACGCGGTCACCTCGGCAAAGAACACCATTCTCTATGCGGTCATTGGTCTGCTGATCGCCCTATTTGCTTACGCCATCATTCAATTTGTCCTCAATACCGTAATTGGTCTCGGTGGTAACTCTACCGACGTATAGCAGATCATACCGCTCGTGGTATACTAGACATATGGAAGAGCAGCCACATGTAACCGATACCGAAAATACTCAACAAGATGCGGCCCAGCCGACAACTGATTTGTCGCAGCCTATCGCCTGGCAAGCCCCTGAGGGTATGCAAATCCACCGCACAACGGGCTGGTATATCGCTGTTGGTTTCGTGGTGCTCGCTCTGATGGCGCTGGCGATTTTTGTTTTTAATAGCTGGACATTCACAATTTTGCTACCGATTATGGCGGCGGCACTCATATTACTTCGGTCACGACCGTCAGTGATGATTAATTACGCCATCAGCCCCAAGGGGGTTTACGTCGCCGACCGTTTGTATGATTTTAGTGAGTTTCGGGCCTTTGGGCTAAGTCAAGACGGCGATCAACACTCGGCAATGTTACTGCCCGTCAAGCGATTCTCGCCAGCACTGACCATCTATTTTTCTGAGGCCGAGGGTGAAGCGATCGTTGACATGCTAGGGGCGCGGCTGCCGATGCAAGAAATCGCGCCGGATGCACTGGAGAAGCTCATTCGGATCATCAGGCTATAGCTTGCCCCGAGTTAACAGGTGTGCTAGAATACAAAAGTTCATTGCCGCTGGCATTGAAAGTTCTTTATATTTTTGTTATAGCCAATCGGATTTCCGAAAGGCTGTATGCACCCGTAGCTCAGCTGGATAGAGCGTTGGCTTGCGGAGCCAAAGGTCGTACGTTCGAATCGTGCCGGGTGTACCATTTTAATTTGGAGAGGTGCAGGAGTGGTTGAACTGGCCGCTCTCGAAAAGCGGTATGGGGCAACTCATCGAGGGTTCGAATCCCTCTCTCTCCGCCAGAATCCAGTCGCTACGATTAATTGGAAGGGTGACCGAGTGGTTGAAGGTACCGGTCTTGAAAACCGGCGTGCGCTAACACGTACCGAGGGTTCGAATCCCTCCCCTTCCGCCAGACACGACATCATGAGAGAAAGATTAGAAACATTAGCCAAACGGGGGGTCGCTACGATAGTGGCCCTCGCTTCATTAGCGCTATCAGCGTCCAGCCACCCAAACATCTCGCCCGAGCAAGCAAAGCACACCTACGTCGTCGGCATGGGTGATTCAGTCGCCAGCGGGGCAGGGCTGGGAAATTACGACGACACAACAACGGAGTGCCGGCGCTCACCCGAAGCTTATGCGCGGCAACTCAAAGCGTTTGGCATTCCTTCAGATAACATTACCCTCGTGGCCTGTCGTGGCGCCGGGCCAGAGCATATCTCCGGCCAGCAGTTTGACGACCAGCCACCGCAAATCAATGCCCTTGGCCCTGAAACCGATATTGTTACGCTGACGCTTGGCGCAAACATGATTGACCTTAACGTAGTGTTCGACGCCTGCCTGCACGAACGGTGTGGTACGCGCAGCGAGATGTATATCGACGTCTTTCGCCGACTGTACTCGGACGAATATCGTCAGTCGCTTGAGCAAGCCTACCGCTCTATCCTTGAACATGCCCCCAACGCCCAGCTATACATCAACCTCTATACCACACCCATTCAGCCATGCGACATCTGTCCAACGATTATCAATAACGATACCGATCATTTTGTCGCCAGCTTTATCGAGACGGTCAATCAAGCTATCCGCGACGTTGTGGCTGGCATGCACGAACCGCGGATCACCTTGGTCGAGCCGCCAAAGAACGTCGATGCTTGCGCCACGTTTGGTCTTGGTGTGGTAACTGGAGGTGACGACGTGGGCCATCCGACCACCCATGTCCACCACCAAATCGCCAAGGCAACCGCCGAAGCCATCTTGCATGATAATAACGCCCTACCGAAAGCGCGCACATGAAAATTACTATTCTCACCATCGGCAAGCGGCACGAGCCCTGGGTAGAGCCAGGCATTAAGCGCTTTTTAGAGCGCCTTAGAGCGCCATTCACCGCAGAAATGATCATCATCCCACATTCCGGCTAAATCGGCGACAGGGCGCGCCAGGACGAGTCAGAGCGCCTGATATCTCGTCTCAGGCCGCACGACTTCGTCATCCTCCTCGATGAACGTGGCCGTAACCTGAACTCGCCAGAACTATCGCAGCTCATTCTCGATCACACCGATCAGCACATCGTTATCATCATTGGCGGGGCCTATGGCGTCACCGAGATGCTTCACTGGCGAGCTGACATCGTTTGGTCGCTATCACGCCTGGTATTTCCGCACCAGCTGGTACGGCTCATTCTCGCCGAGCAGCTGTACCGCGCCCAAGAGATCGCTCGGGGTGGTTCGTATCATCACGACTAGGACGTGGCGGCGTCTTTGTAGTAGCCTTTTTATCGTTCCTATGGCGAGCGACAATCCCCACGCGAATGTCCCGCGCACCAGCCACTTGTAGCGTTTGGGCTGCCGCTGCAATCGTTGAGCCAGTGGTGAAAATATCATCCAAGATCAGATAGGGAACATCAGCCCGAGCGCCACGCGCCCGGAAAAACTGCTGTGCCTGCTTTCGACGCTCAGCCGCCGAGTGAGCATAATGCTGCGTCACATTCGTCTGTCTGACCAAGGGTCGCTCGACCCTCAGTCCCCGCCGCCGGGCAAATTGCCGAGCAACCAGCAACATATGATCATAGCCGCGCTTACGAATATTGGCAGGGGCCGTCGGCACCGGTACAACCACCGTCGAGGCGTCGTATTCTGGAAGCAATTCGTCTAGGAGTCTAGCCAACACCCCACTGGCGGCACGTACGCGGTGAAACTTATAATCATCAATCAGCCGCGCCACCGCACCTCGCCGCCACAGCACACAGTCGAGCGCCTCGTAGGGCAGGGCATGTCGCCGACACACATTGCCACTGGCGCACGGCTGTCCACAAATCACACAGACCTGATGGCGGCTCCGCTTCACCGCCTCAAGACACGACCGACACAAAAGCGAGCCAGTCGCACCACAACCATAACAATAATGCGGCGCGATATATGATAATAGCGTATCAATAGGCATTTTTCGCTTTTTCGCCTTTCACTCTTGATTATAGCGCACATAACCGTTATACTAATAGATGATATTGTCAATCAGCCTATAAAGGCGGAGGAAACATGGCACGCAAAAATGACGATTTGTTAATTGAGGATGAGCTAACTGCAGCTTTCTTGAATGATGATCTGGCTAATGACGCGCCGCAACCAGCCGCACCCGCAGCAGCACCGGCTACCGCAGCGCCCACCCCTGATGATGATTGGGAGGACGAAGCAGATGATTTGATGGGGCAGCTGGCAGTCGATGTGTTTGAATCAGAAACCGAACTTATTATCAAAGCCCGGACGGCTGGTGTTGATCGTAACGACCTAGATGTCAGCATCTCGGACGGCATCCTCACGATCAGCGGCACCCTATCAAGCGGCGACGAGACCGATGTCAAGAACTGGCATATCCAAGAATGCTACTGGGGCGAATTTAGCCGTACCCTGGCGCTGCCCGTCGCGGTCAACGAAGAAGGCGTCAAGGCCGAACTCAAAGATGGCGTGCTCACCATCACTTTTGAGAAAATTAAACAAGAACGTGCCAAGAAAATCCAGGTTCTCTAATTCAAAAGATGAACCAGTGTTTAATTGTTAAAACCGCAATAAAAACTAAACCCCCGGAAGCGCCGGGGGTTTATAAAGACCTAACGTGATCCCTACGAGCCAACGCCAGTGGAAGTAACCAGTACGAAGTTAACGATAGCATAAGCAAAGATCGCCACCACCAGACCAATCACCGCGTACATGATGGTATTTTTGGCGGTAGTCACCTTACTCGAGTCACCAGATGAGGTCGTGTAAAGGATGCCGCCCCAGATCAACATAATCACCGACAGAATACCAACAAAGTAGAGGATGCCATTGACAACATTCTTAACAAGATCATTTGGCCTATCAACACCGTTAGCGGCACCGTCGCCCTTGGCGGCATCTGCGCCATTTCTAAGGTTATATTGTGCGTTCGCCACCGGCACTGTCGCAAATGCCAGCACCGTCACAGCGAGCACACCAGCGATGATAACTTTAAGTTTGTTCATTTATTGCTTCCTTGTTTAGGGTTAATGTCATTTCAGCTGTTATTCTATCATCATTTAGCTACTTAAACAAGCCAAAGACCCAGTTAACGATAGCGTACGACATGACCACCACAACGATACCAATCACCGCGTACATGATGGTGTTTTTAGCAGTGGTCGCTTTCTGGCTATCGCCTGACGAGGTAATGTACTGAAAACCGCCCCAGATCACAACGATAACCGCCACCGCACCGACGAAATAAAGAAAGATATTAACCACCTCGCCAATAGTGGTACCGATAGGCTTCGTACTCATCTCCTGTGTTCGAGCTGCATCCAAACCGCTCTTAAATTGGGCCGACGCGGATGGCAGGGCGATCGGCATGACGACAGCCACGGCAGCAACCGCTAATGACAAGACGGCGGCTACGAGGGTTTTTCTATATCGTTTCATACATTTCTCCTTTTTTCTTATATTTTGCCAAACACAAAATCAACAATGGCATACGATAGAAGCGCTACGGCGACACCAATCACCGCGTACATGATGGTCGACTTGGCAGTTTTAACCTTATTAGAGTCGCCGGCCGAGGTCACATACTGAAAGCCACCGATGATGATCATGATGACAGAAATGGCGCCGAGGATGAGCAAGATAGCATTGATGAGATTCTTAAACAGCGGCTGCACCGTCGCGCCACGGTTTTTACAGACTTCACCGCTAGAGCCCGAGCAGGCGCCGTAAATGTCGACGCTCTGGGCGGATACGCTTGATGCCACCACTAGTGGGGCAACGAGCGCCGCTATCACACCGATAATGACTACGAGTTTTTTCATATTGCCGATCCTTTCATGCCACTAATGACAAAGTTAGTAATGAGAAATGCGGAGAGAATGATAATAATGCCGATAACGGTACCGAGGATGGTATTTTTCGCCTTGGTAAGTTTGTTAGTGTCGCCGCCCGAATTGGCGTAATTGATACCGGCCAGCACCAACATCAAAATCGCGATCGCCCCGGCAAAGAAATACACCGTATTGAGAATGTTACCCAGTGCATCCGCCGAAGCACTGTTCGTCGGAATGCCCAGCGAATCTGGCGACCCCAATACACCGGCTACAAATCGCATCATGACCGTGGCAACCCCAATCCGTCAGCCACGACATTCACCAGCGCCACCGAGGCAATAGCAATCACTAGGCCGATCGCCGCATTAATCACCGTCTTCATACCATTAGCCATCTGATTCGCATCACCGCTACTGGTCAGATATAGAAAGCCGCCGTATATCACAAAGCCGACCGTCACAAAGCCCGCCAGCTGCAACAGATCCTCGACAACATTCAATATCGCCCGCCAGATAAAGCCGTTGAGCGTGGCGTAATTACCCGGGTCGTTTTGGGCGCGCTTATCGTTATTGTCGACAATTGCTTTGAGGTTACAATCCGACTTGGTCAGCCCGTCGTACCACGGCTTGAGTGTCAAGATGTTGCCGCCACAAGCTGCGCTGGCCGGTGTTGCTTGAACCACCGACAGCATCAACGACCCCGCGATCATCAGCCCCAGCGCGATCACAATGTGTTTCATCAGAACACCCCCCCAGGAATCAGGAAGTTGGTGATAGCTACAAAAAACGCGAATATGATGAGGCCGATGGCGGTGTTGACCCAGAGCTCTTTGGCCTTTTTGATATTGTCCGGACTACCGCCAGACGCAGAATAGAGAATACCGCCATATATCACCGTACCGACCGCCAAGATGCCGATACCAGCAGTCATGATCTGGATAACCATTTTGATGATACCGAGAATAGCAGTATCGCCAGTCGCACCGCCACAATTAATAATCGAGGTCTTTGCGCCGCCGCATTCAGTATCAGCGAACGCAGACATACCAGACAGCACGACGCCGCAGATAATGGTTGCGAGAAAGATAGCGGTGATGAAAATATTTCTTTTTGTCATAACGGATCTCTTACCCTAAATTGTAAAATAGTGACGGGAAAAATGCAAACAATTTCTTGAAAAAGTCATAAAAGTTTGCTATCATACGGAAAGTTATGCGCCCGTAGTGAAGTTGGCCTATCACGCCTCCCTGTCACGGAGGAGATCGCCGGTTCGAATCCGGTCGGGCGCGCCAGAATTAGATTTTTGTTATTCAACAACCCATTTTTCTAAAACATAAGGGTTGTTTTATTTACTTTGTTGCCGTGGGGGGTATTGCTAAATATACAGAATGTGTTACAATGATGTTATTCAGAGTTCATTACCTACTCTGAGGTGGATTAAAACTACTCTATGACTGGCCACAGGCCAGAGAAAGGACTCCAAGCGTTATGGCACGTTCATGTGAAAGCTGTGACCCAAGTAGTTCATTAGAAACAAAAGACTTATCTCGTCGCGGAGTGTTGGCCGGACTGGTTGGCGGAGCAGCTATACTGTTTACCGGTTGTGGTGAAAGAGATCGGACAGCCGTTCCCCCAGATTACTCTACACAGAGCGCCTCACCATCAGAGTCACCATCCGCCTCACCATCACCGTCTGAGACTATTGATCCAAAAGACTTGGCTGAAAAAAGATATAAGCAGGTTAGAGAAAAGTATGCAAACATGACCCCCGAAGGGTTTGCTAGACTTACGGACGAAGAGCGCTTGTTACCATGTAGGGAAGAGTTTCTTCTTGCAGAGGCGTGGGGAATCATACATAACCCAAATAATAGTTTATATAATCCATCAACGGGGATTAAACCTGGTGAATTTTACGGAATACCCGCATCACCAACAGATTCCCCCGAAGAAGTCGCGGGCAAGCTATTTCTTCCTGTGGTCGCGGCTTTCGATGTTGGTCCGTGGGACCCTAACTTTGCGAGATATGTAGCATCTGCGGCAATCTATGGCAATCCTGAGTTAAGAATATCCGTCCTAAACGATATGTTACGTAATGGAAAGATACCGGGCCCAGCGTACGACGGCAAAAAGGCCATAGCGACACTTCTAGAAGCTAAAGACGAGAAAGAAAAATCGAGCTACAAACATGAAGTGCCCGGCTCAAATATGTTTCCGATTCTTAAGCCAAGGTTTTGTAGTGCCAAACCCGTTGTGGATACAAAGACTGGTAAAGCGCTACCAACAGAAGGGCTCCAGATTTTTACCAAGGCAGAAACCACCGGCACAATTCTTGGTATGGCTTGGAGGGTTGTGATAGACAATGGCTTGTGGCGAATCGTTGACAACGAGGTTAGCGATCTTAAGTCTACTCTCGATTAATTAAAAGGCATGGCCGTATCGCCACAATTAAATAACACCTCAAAAGAGAGGCCACTCGGAGCCTCTCTTTTGAAATCATAGTATAAGCGTGATACTATACTATACATAATGCTTGCGCAAAAGAAAACCTCGCATAAACGTATTCGCCCCGTTCTAATCGGACTTGCCGCACTATTAGTCGTTCCGATGCTCATGACGTTCTTTGCGCTGTCGCCGACTGCTAACGCGGCTCGGGCGCACCTTGATTATTCTCCATACCTCCCCCAGGTGAAGCAGCGCACACTTGCTCTTGCTATGGGTAGTTGCATTAGCAATAATCTCGGTTTTGGGGATAATCTCAGCGCCGGAAATGTTGCCAGTGGCGACTGGGGGGGTATACATGTTCCACACGTCAGTCCGGTTCTTGATCCAGACGGAGATGCGAAGTTTGATTGTAAGCAAACGGTTGCAGCCGCACGAGACGCCTTTGGCTACAGTTCTTTTACCGACATGTTCTGTGCGTTAAAAGGGGAATGGCGAGACGACGCCAACCTTGACTGTATTAGCAATATCGTTAAGCCAGAATATAGCGGTAGTAAGTGGAATATACCAACTGACAGAGACAAGTATGCGGTTGAGGTTCTTGAGAAAAAGGCCGGCAGGAGTCTTAAGTTTGATTCAGCGTCAGTCAACTACTCTATGGCGATGGCAACACTATTAACAAAGCAAAACGCTGGATGCAAGGCGGAGTGGAGGGGGTATGACAGCGGAGATGACGCCGCAAGTAACGATATTAAAGCCGACCAGCGTAATAAAAAAATAGCCGTTGCTCTAACCGATGGCTCAACAGCCTATGGGTATTACTATATCCCTGATGCTAATAAAAATATTCCAATGTTCCAAGATATCGCATCACCCTACAATGCACCACGAGGCGCAAGCTCAATGATGTCATGTGGGCAAATTGCACAGTGGGCATCAAACAACGCTGAAGCAGCCGCAAAATCAGCAAAAACCGAGGCCGCCGATAATACCCGCAAGGCCGTTTATGACGCCCTCCTAAAAAAATGTATTGAGAAAAGTGGCGGAGGCGCCGGAGGGCCAGCGGAGCAAATATGTAAACAACAAGTTGACAGCTGGATGAGTGCCTGTAAGGATAAGCTGCCATCAAGTGGCAACGTGGCAAACTCTAGTGAATATGTTGATTGTCTGAAAAAACAATCAGGGTATTCTGAAGATGATATAAAAAGCTCTCTTTCTAATATAAGCGCCGACACCCCCTCTGGTCAGAGCGAGAACGGTAGTAGTGACAGACCCGACTGCGCCGTTAAGGAGCTCGGCTGGCTTGTTTGCCCGGTGATTAATTTTATGGCACGTATAGCAGACGCGGCTTTCGCCATGATCGCCGACAACTTCCTAAAGATTGAGCCGGGCCTTGCCTCTGGAGGTGAGGTACAGGCAGCTTGGGGGATCATGCGTAACATTGCCAATGGTGCGTTCATCATTATGTTCTTAGCAATCATCATCTCTCAGCTCACCGGCTTTGGCATCTCAAACTACGGCATTAAAAAGATGCTGCCACGGCTCATCATCGCCGCAATCTTGGTAAATTTATCAATTTACATCTGTCAAATTGCCGTTGACTTATCTAATATCCTTGGCTACGGCCTGCGAGCAGGCCTGGGTGGTATCGGTGACGGTATTAGTGCTGCTAATAGTGTCCTAAAGTCAGGACAGGGAGGCGAAACCTGGGGAGGTATAGCATTAACCGTCCTCGCTGGGGCTACGGCCGCAGTTCTCGCTCTCGCGGTTCTGATCGGAGCGCTTGTTTCCGGACTGGTCGTAATGGTGACTATTGCCGCCCTGTTGATTGCCCGCAAGGCTCTCATCGTCATCCTTATCGTTATCTCACCGCTAGCTTTTGTTGCCTTTCTGCTACCAAACACCGAAAAATTCTTTAGCAAATGGCGCTCAACCTTTGTGGGGCTACTCATGGTCTTTCCAATCGTTGGGTTGCTATTCGGCGGTGGTATATTGGCAGGATCAATTGTTAAAGCGGGAGCTACAGATGCTGATAATACGGTCATGCAAATTGTTGGTGAGCTAATCAAAGTCCTGCCGCTCATCGCCGTGTGGAGTGTCCTCAAAAAAGCCATCGACGTCGCCGGGGCAATCGGCCAGCACATCAACAACGCCGGCGGTCGCCTCGGTGGCCTCGGTGGCAGCGCCAAAAACTGGGCAAAAGATAGGTATGCCAATTCACGACTTGGTCAGATGCAAGATTTTCGCAAGAAGCAAATAGCACGCCGCAAAAAGCTTATACGAGCCGGGGCCTGGAAGGGTGACGGGCTTATAGATCACATATGGAGAAATCGGATGTCTGATCTTAACGATAAAGCTAACAAAAGTGAGTTAACAAACAATCGATGGGTCGGAGGAGATTTGGGTAGGAGACTGGCTGCCGAAGGTCAAGATGCCGTTGATGACGAAGAGCGCGAGACAGCAAAGCGTCTGCTTGATTATCAATACAACGGTGATGCAGCTGCTGCATTGAGGGGCGCAGGTAACAACGAAGCACTGAAACATCTTGCTTTCAAAAAAATGGCATCAACCGGCAAGCACGGCGCCCAGCAGATGTATGATTACCTTCAGGGTGGTGGAACTATTAGCAATCGCCGCATGGCAGAAACGCTTACCAGTATGCAGGAGTACCACGCGGGGCTGTTCGAGATGGGTACGAACGCCATTGATCAAATGGAGCAACATGGTGCAAATTCAGTTAGCTTTAGCCAGCAACAAATGGCTGAGTTGACCGCCCAGGGGCTTAACGGATTAAGCGATGAAAAATTAGCACGACAGGCATCTGGTGCAGTTAAGATTGCTGGTGAAACCGAGTTTACCAAGGGAGGCCAGAGGATGGTTGGTATTTCTGCCGAACGGGCAGCCTCAGTGCTGGATAATAAGCGCATTAATACTTCAATATCAGGCAGCACTCGTGCCGAGTTTGAGAATATACGAAACGGCGGCACAGGAACTAATGAGATCAGAATACCTCACGATACTGCACCATCAAACAATATTACCGAAGCAATTCCGTCAGACACCCCAACGGGACGAACATTCGTCGCCGGAACAGGCAGAGGGCCAGCTCCACCACAATCCCCGCCTTCAGCACCGCCAAATAATCAAAATAATCGCAATAATCGAAACAGCAATCCACCTACCGCCAGCTAAAAACTATTGACTTTTCTCTGTAAAAATGCTACCATTGTCGGTAATGGAGTGGTTACGTTCACAAGGGCGATCGTCGATGCGATGGTTGCAACGGTTTATATTGCTGGCGGTGGGCCTCCTAGTCAGTGTTTTTTTGAGTACGGTCGTAACCTCGGGCCAGGCGTTGGCGGCGGACGCAAAGTGGGATAGTAGCAAAATATCTTACGACAACGAGACATTTGAGCGAGTTTCCGACGTCGACAAACTAAAGGCCCTTAACTTAGGGTCTGACCAAGTGGTCTACATGTCAAAGAAAACTGTAGCCAATAATCAAGACGTTCGCATCATTCACTTTCCGTCAACAGGCGACCTCGGATCGATGACCTCGGTGTCCCTAACGACATTCACGTACACTGCGCCAAACACTTACACAAAAAAAGAATCGACCACACTATCAATTGACCCACCGAGCCAAAACTCTGCGTCTTCGTGTGAGGTTGCTGGCGGCATCGGCTGGATCCTTTGTCCTGTTTCGGCGTGGTTAGCTAGCTCCATCGACTGGATGTTTGGGGTGCTCAAAAGCTTCCTCGTGGTGCCACCACTTCAGACGGGCAATCAGACTAGTGGCATCTTTCTGGCTTGGAATATCGTTCGCAACATTGCCAACGGTATCTTTATCATCATGTTCATAGTCATTATTTATTCACAAGTTACTTCTATGGGCATCTCCAATTATGGCATCAAAAAGATGTTGCCTCGGTTGATTGTCGCGGCGATACTAGTTAATTTGTCGTTCCACGTCTGCGCCATCCTCCTCGACCTATCAAATATCGCCGGAAGTGCGCTCCAGGACATGTTCATGAATATTCGTAACACGGTCGCCACCCTGGGCGGATCTGCGCCAGCGTCTGAACCAATGACCTGGCAAGAGGTCACTTTCCAGATTTTGGGAGGTGCTGCTGGCGGTGCGGCACTGGCTGCGGGAATCGTCATGCGGGCCGAGCTGCTTCCTTTTATTGTGCCGCTTTTGTGTGGCATTGGACTCGTTATTCTTCTCGTTGTTATCATTATGGCCGCCCGTCAGGCGTTAATTGTTATTTTGATCATCATTTCACCGCTGGCTTTTGTGGCTTACTTGTTGCCAGGCACAGAAAAGTGGTTTGATAAGTGGAAGGATATCTTCTTGACGATGTTGATATTCTTCCCGGGGTTTGCGGCAGCCTTCGGTGGGGCACAGCTGGCGGGCTCAGTCATTATGCAAAACGCCGCGGGTCCGAACGGGGCAGTGATGTATATCCTCGGTATGGCGGTCCAGATCGCGCCACTCGCCCTAACGCCGTTGATGATTAAGTTGGGCGGCGGACTCCTTGGCAAATTCACCGGTCTCGTCAACGACCGCAGTAAGGGATTATTCGACCGATCTAAGAACTGGGCAAAAGAGCAAAGCGAGATTACGAAACACAAAAAACTCAACAAACGTCCAGACAGCAAATTTACCCCAACGGCATGGCGACGCAGGCTGGCGCAGTCATCACAAAATCGTAAGGATAGGCTCAAAGAGTTGCAAGATCAATCTGATGTTATACGAAAGGGGACTGATTCCTATGCTAAGATTGATCAGTTCAGGCGCTCTGTTGGAGAAGATAAAAATATTGTCGAAGGGAAGCTGCAGTCGGCATGGAACGCACATCAAAGCACCAACCAGGCGGCTATCATTCAGGATTTCCAATCACGGTCCATTCGTCAGATGGTTGATGCTGAGAAACAGGTGCTCGACAATCGCTTTACGGCGCTTCAAACTGGACACGGGGAGTTGCCGGAAGGTGTTGCCGATAACACCGCAGTCCAAGAAGCTATACAACGAGCACGTGATTCACATCAAACTCTAGCGGTTCAAGGTTTGCGTAAGAGTGGTATCGATCGTGTCCTTAATGATCAGTTCGCCCGCGCCATGCGTGATGAAGATACCGGCGCAGCACTTCGATCAGCTGCCGGTGGTATTGAGGACGCCTACTATGCATCAATTCCAGGTATGAGTGATGACCTTGGATCACGGCGCGCTGCTGCCGCTGCTGCTCAAACAGTGAGTGCTGCCTATGAGGAATCGGTTAAGAACGCTACTGCTATCCTTAACGGCAGCAATGTGAGCGATGCCGATACAGTAAGCCTCATCGGTGGCAATGCTGTTGGCAATATCCCAGCAACCGACGATATCAGGAATGCGGCTGGTCGCAAGATCGCAAGCAGTCGTGGTGCTAAACCACTACTCGATATGCTCAGCAACGTGCAGATGAACAACCTAACAGACGACCTCGCTCAGGAGCTTGGTGTTGCGCTGAAAAACAATAGTGCACGACCATGGTGGCTAGGTGGATCAGAGTGTGTTGATATACAGGCCAATGCTATCAAGGATACCGGTGACGCCTTCAAGGTGCGCAATATGATAAAAGCCTTTGAGAAAGGTAAGCTAAGCGCTGATAAGGCCCTGGCAAGTGACGCGGTGTTCCTTGAGGATACGCTTGATATGATGCAAAAGTACAATATTGCTGCACAGTTAACCCCTGAGGCAAAGAAAAAGCTTAACAAGAGTATCACCACTATTCTCACACACCGAAACTACGCTGGGCGATATAGCGGCGAGCAAGAAGACGCCCTCAAAGGCATTCAAAATCTGCTATAATAATACCTAATGGCCGTCTACAAAGTTCCTCAGGATGTGGAAGCTGAAGACAAGCTGCTCGGGCCGTTTAGTTTCAAGCAGTTTATTTTCTTGATCGTCGCGATCGGCATGGTTGCGCTGGCGTGGGGACTGTTCTCGGTGCTGCCGCCGCTGGCGATTATCCCGGTGCCGGTTGCACTGTTTTTCGGAGCGTTAGCCTTGCCGCTGCGCAAGGATCAGCCGATGGAGGTTTACCTCGCAGCGGTTATTTCGTTCATCCTCAAACCCAAACAACGACTGTGGCGAGCCGATGGCATTGAGCGAATGGTCGAGGTGATCGCCCCGCGGGTTGAGGAAAAGCAATACGGCAAGGGGTATGACCAGGCCGAGGTCAATCGCCGGCTGTCGTATCTGGCGACACTGGTGGACACGCACGGTTGGTCGGTGCGCGGTGTCGATAATCCAAACAGCTCGGTGATGAACAGCTCGATGCAGGCGGATTGGTACAACGAGGCCCAGACTGCCCAAGACCCGCTTGATCCAAGCAGTAAGACAGCCCGCGCCTTTGAAACACTCATTGAGCGGGCCGACGAAAAGCGTCATGATGACATCGTCCAGCAAATGCAGCGAGCCCAAACCACCCCGACTACCCAAGACGACCAAGCCCTCTCGCCGCAACCCTCGACCTTCGACCCCTATCCAACTATGCAGCAGTCCATCATCACGCCCATCAGCGAGCAGACGACCGCGACGGCCCACGCCGACCAGACGCCCCCTAGCACAGCACCCGTCTCGCCTGCTATAATGGACTTAGCGCGTAATCACAGCGATCTATCGGTCGCCTCGCTCCAACGAGAGGCCGGTCGCATCCAAAAAGAACATGATAAGGAAGTCGTGATTTCGCTTCACTAGGTGGGATGTCTATGCAACCAGATCAGCAACAGCAACCATATCACTATCCACCAGATGCAGCCACTGCACCACAGTTTGGTGCACCGTCAAATCCGCCGACCATGCCAGGGGTCATTGCCTCTGGGCCTGACCCAGTCTCCGCAGAACCAACCTCACCGTACGCTCAGTTTCCTGATCAATTCAGCCCGCTGCCACCATCGCAATCGCAAACACAAGCACTAACCCAGCCGACGCCAAGCACGCAACCCGCGGCACAACCAACCCCCAACTTGCCGCCCGTACCCGAGTCCAACCAGCCACAGCCAGCCCCGCAACAGCCCACCAAGCAGCCGACTAGCCAGGCAAAACCTCAACAAAAAGGCCCGACCAGCGCCCAGAATACGCTGCTATTTTCTGAGATGCGCGAGAACATGATTATCATGAATGACGGCAGCTTTCGGGCAGTCATCCAGTGTCAGTCGATTAACTTTGACTTGATGAGTGGTCGCGAGCGGGAGGGAATTGAATTTAGCTACCAAAACTTCCTTAACTCGTTATATTTTCCGGTTCAAGTGCTCATTCGCTCACGACGCGTCGACATCGGACCATACATCGACCGCCTCGTTGACATTCGCCGTAACCAAGACAATATGCTTCTGAATGTGCTGATGGACGATTACATCAACTTTATCGACGTCCTTGCCCAAGAGGCCAATATTATGGATAAAGATTTTTATATCGTTGTACCGTATTATCAAAGCGGCGATATGCAAGTTATCAAGCAGCAGGCCAAGGGTCTGTTCGATAGCTTTTTTGGTGGCAAGAAAGACAATGTCGTCACCAAGATCGAGCAGACCGCCTACGAGAAGGCCAAGGATGAAATTAAGAACCGAGTTGATTCAGTAATGAGTGGGCTGTTTCAGATGGGCGTAAAGAGTTCGCAGCTTAATACCAAACAGCTGGGCGAATTATTCTACAGTTCATACAACCCTGACGTGGCACCGCAACAACCGTTGAGTGTCGGCGCCGATGAACTAGCAACGACCTATGTTCGCAAGGGACGAGGCGAATCGCCACATGGATATGGAGGAGTACGACATGGCTAGGAAAAAGAAGCTAGACGCCATTGATATCGCCGCCCAACAGCGGGCTCGCGAGCAGGCCGAGGTTGAGCAAGCATTTCTCACCGGCGTGAGGACCTTGCGCGATTTTATTGCCCCAAGCAGCCTCGAGCTCAAGTCTGACCATTTCCGCCTCGGCTCAAAGTACGGCCGCACCATGTACGTCTACGGGTATCCACGCGAGCTATATACCGGTTGGCTCAGCTCGGTGATCAACATCGACGAGGTGCTGGATATCAGTATGTTCATTTACCCGGTTGATACCCAGGTGGTGCTCAACAACCTGCGCAAGAAAGTGACTCAGCTCGAGGCCAGCCTTAGCATCAATTCCGAGAAGGGCAAGGTGCGCGACCCAGCGATGGAAGCGGCATTACAGGACGCCGAGGAGCTGCGCAATCAGCTACAGATCGGCTCGGAAAAGTTCTTCCGCTTCGGCCTTTACATCACGATTTATGCCGACAGTATTGATGAACTCAACTTTATCCAGCACAAGATCGAGACAATTTTTGGCCAGCAGCTGGTGTTCTCTAAGGTTGCCTCGGCCCAACAAGAGCAGGGCCTCAATAGCACCATTCCGCAGCTGACCGACCAGCTCCAGGTTCGCCGCAACATGAATACCGGCGCCATTTCTACCAGCTTTCCGTTTACCTCGGCCGATCTAACTGACGGCAAGGGTGTGCTATATGGTATTAATATGCATAATAACGGCTTGGTGATTTTTGACCGCTTTTCCCTCGAGAATGCCAACATGGTAGTGTTCGCTAAGTCTGGTGCCGGTAAGTCGTTCACGGTCAAGCTGGAGGCACTGCGCAGCATGATGCTCGGCTCGGACATTGTGATTATCGACCCAGAAAACGAATACCAGAAGCTGTCCGACGCCGTTGGTGGTAGCTACATTCGACTCAGCCTCAACAGCGATACCCGCATCAATCCGTTTGATCTGCCGCGAGTGATTGATACTGATGAGGCGGACGATGCACTGAGGGCGAACTTGGTGACGCTGCACGGGTTGTTGCGACAGATGCTGGGCGGCTCACAGACGACAGCCGGCGGGCAGATTATCGCTGGACTGACGGCTGCCGAGGAGGCTGATATTGACCAGGCGCTGATCGACACCTACGCCCGCGTCGGCATCACCGCCGACCCGTTGACCCACCATTCGACACCACCAACCATTGCCGACCTCTACGATACGCTGCTTCACATGGGTGGCACCGGGCCAAGCCTCGCTCAGCGGCTGCGCAAGTTTACCTCCGGTACGTTCGCTGGTATCTTTAGCCAGCAGTCAAATATTGATATCAATAACACCATGGTGGTCTTTAATATCCGCGACCTCGAGGACGAGCTGCGGCCGATCGCTATGTATATTGTGCTGAATCACATCTGGAACATTACGCGTACCGACCAAAAACGGCGCATGTTGATCGTCGATGAGGCCTGGCAGCTGATGCGCTACGACGACTCGGCTAACTTCCTGTTTTCTCTCGCCAAGCGTGCCCGCAAATACCAGCTCGGTCTCACGACCATCACCCAGGACGTCGAGGACTTTATGGGTAGCAAGATGGGCCGAGCCATCGTCGCTAACTCGTCGATGCAGCTGCTGCTCAAGCAGTCAACCAGCGCCGTTGATGTCCTTTCCAGTGTCTTCAAACTAACCGAGGAAGAGCAAAAACGCCTCGCCAATTTCCCCGTGGGCCAAGGGTTATTCTTTGCCGGACAAAACCACGTTCACATCCAGATTCAGGCCAGCGACACCGAATACGAACTCATCAACACCTCGCCGATCTCTCGACATCAACTACCATCAGAAACGCCGCTCGGCGGGTACGGGGCAGTGTAGTATAATTGGAGGCATATGGCAACAAAAACAAGACCGCCACGATTTGACACCACGACCGACTCCGATGCTGATGGGCGAGCAAATCCGTTTGAGCTACATGATGATTCATCGGAGCGACTGAATGCTGGTGAGCAGGCAGCACTTGACCAGATAGAGGCCGGTTTGAGGGATGACAGTCTTGATGCCAACCAGTTCGGCTACCAGGCGAATCGAGATACCAATATTGAAGATGCCGCACAAAAAATAACAGACAAAGAGAATAGTGCTACAAATCAAGGACCACAAAGCGGTTTTTATCAACCGGGAAATTCTAATCGAACTATGCCCAAAAGTCAAGCCGCTAAGCTCATCGCTCTTGCTAAAAAACGCGGCGGTATTGCTGGTTTGATGGTACTATTCGGTGTTGGCGGAGGTCTGCTGGCTTCAGTGTTTGGCCCAGCATCAATGCTCATCAATATTATGGAGAACCTAACTCTTGGTAATGACTCTAGCTCGGTTGTCTCTGAACGACGCCTCGCAAAAAACCTAGCAAACATGATAACAAAGCCCGGCGTTTGCAATAGTAAAAAGATGAAATGCAAGGCCGGCACCATTTCAAATAAAGGTTTACGGCGTCTCGCAAAGTACGGTGTTGTAGCGGCCGACGCTAAAGGCAAACCGCTTAACCTGAAAAGATTTGGCTACCCCGATGGTAACCCCGAAAAATTTATTGTTGACGGCAAACACATCAAGGCTCAAGACTTGCCTGGTTTTTTAAGCGCTAAAGAAAACCGCGGCCTTGCCGCCAAGGTTCTTGGTCGATCGGGTGCATTTAATATGCGGTTTCGTGTCTGGTCAAGTAAATATCTCGCCAAAAAGTTCTTTAGTAAGTTTAAGCGTATAAAACGAAACGGAGGAGCGGCCACATGGGCCGAAGAAAACAAAAAGAATAACCGACAAAATCAAGGCTCAACAGGCTCTGACGGTGAAAAAAAGAAGACCCCATCCGAAGAATACCGTGCTGATGATAAAATAAACCAATCAGACATTGAAGAGTCGGGCAACAAAGCCAAAGCACATGCCGATAAAAAACTAAAGCGTGCGCGGCGTGCTGGTTCGGCCTATACCCTCGCAACAGGCGCCTGTATCGCCGGACACATACCTGATTTTGTTGTTGGAGGTGTTGCCGGAGCGCAAATGGCAGCACTTATTCCACCAATAGCCAACATGGTTCTCTCGCCGGGATCACAACAAAAAGCTTCAGGCCTTGATCCGCGTTTCGCAATGACTGCTGCCGGTATGGAATTCGTTGGTACAATGTTGACCTCTCGCCACAAAGGCAGCAATGGCAAAGCCGAGTCGGCTCTTGATTCACCACTTCTGCTCTCCGCTATGGGTGTCAATAAAAATAAAGTTCCGCTATCTGAAAAGTTTGCCCCCGGGCTTAAGGTTCGTCGCCACCCAGCCATCCAAGCAATGTATCAATACAAAGATGCCACCAAGGGCGCGTGCAACGTCATCATGAGTGATCAGGCTATGTATTCTGCTATGGCTGTCGATGCAGCAGCTACGGCTATAGCCGCACCAACACTTATTGGTGGTATCGTTAAGGCGGTAGGTAATTTTGCAATCTCCCAAATTACTTCCGTTATCATAGGCGAGATAACCAAAGCGGCTACAAGTGCAGCTGTTCAAGCGATATTCAAGGCCATCGTTGGTGATAATGACATTGCAAATGCTAAAGGTAAAGAATTCGGCGATATGCTCGGAACATCGGCTGGTGCATTTTTTGCAGCAGCAAATTCAGCAAAACATCTGCCGGTATTATCTAAAAAAGGCCTCTCTAGTTTTAATCAAGTTCGTCTCGCTAACGAGCGACAACAACGTGAATACGACCTCGCCTCGCTCAGCCCATTCGACACCTCCAGCCGCCACACATTCCTTGGTAGCCTTACCTTTAACTTACGTCAGATGATGCTCCAATCTGGCAGTTACAATAATTCTTTTGCTTCAATCTTCTCTAATATTATCCGCCTCCCAGCAATGGCGCTTTCATTTGGAACCGCCGCCAACGCGAGCGATAACTACTCGGCAAATTACTGTGGTTATGCCGAAGACTTTGGCTTAAAGTCCGAGGTTAATGGCCGCGACGTTACCCCGGCAGTGAACTTTGCCGGCGCTGGGTGTACGGGCTTCACTAAACAGCAGGACGATATGGGTGTTGAGGAGGCACGAGAGATCCTGGCAAAGGCTGGGTGGATTGATGAAAGTGTTGATATAGAAAAAGAAGACGACATTGAGGCATTGGTCAGTAAAGGATATATAAAAGACAATACGCCGCTAAAATCGTTTATTGAATCTTGTAGCGATGTCAGCTCAGCAGAATACTCGACCAATATGACCGGCTGCGTTCTCGATGAATCTAGTACCAGGCAAAGTACTGGCAAACTCTCCAGTGGCGGTTATCGTCCTGTTGTCGAAGGTGAAAACGGCAAGACAAGTGCTGACACCGACTTTGGTTCAGTTGATACTGCCGATGGCAAAGCTCTCGCTGCCATCTCCGTCTTCTTGATGGATTATCAGATTCAAAATTCCATTAACGGCGAAGACGACGAGGAGCTTGTCGGTAGTAATCAGTCTAATAACGCCTCAAACTCCCAAACCGGCGAAAATCTCGATCAAATTAAGATGTACTATCAGTCAGAAGAGCCGTGGAAGAATAAAAAATACGGCATTGGTAATATTGGTGAGTGTGGCTGCGCGCCAACCTCTATGGCTGCTATTGTCTCGACTATCGGCAATACAACCGTTGATCCAGAAAAAATGGCCGAGTTTTTCTACCAAAACGATGGCCAGAGAGGCGGTGGACGTTGTGGTTCGAATTGGATATGGGAAAGCAAAGCTCAGCTGTTTAAGGATAAGTTCGGTATTACGATCAAGAAAGTTCAGCCAAATGCCGAAAACGCCTCAAAAGGCCTGTCCGAAGGTGGCCTGGTTCTCATATCGGTTGGTGGGAAAACACCGTTTATCCAGGGTGGTCACATTATGTTTATTCGCGGAAAGACTACTGACGGTAAGTTCCTCGTTGGTGACCCGAATAAGCGCTCCAACACCGAAAATAAAGCTGGTTTTGCGGCGAGCGAATTCCACTTTGGTGAAAAGGCAGATAAGGGTAAAAATGATGAAGAAGAAGATGGCACAACAGGTATGTGGGTAATCACTGGACCGAAAAAAGTTGGAGGGCGGTCATCGTGAGAGAGTTTCTTTTAGCACACAAAACAGCAATTATTGCTACGTTATCATTCATCATACTCTCCGCCTCAATCATTGTCGTCATTCTGCTGCTACCACCCACCAACCCGTCGACTCCGCCGCAGTCGTCTAATGATAGCTCTACTCGGTCGGGAGGTGGGCAGTACGAGGGACCAACCGGCGGCAGTGGCCAGCCGACCACACAGCAGTTAGTCCTCAGTGGGTGGGATACGAAGAATAGTGCCAATAAAACACTGGCTGCATTCATCAGTGACGACATCCAAAATTCGCTCGTTGCAGCGATTCTTCGCCACTACGTAAGTAAACATGCGACCTCTGATACCCTTGTGTCTGGGACAATTACTAATGTGGTTTTTAACGAAAAGGTAATATCATTCACTGTAACCGTTAAGAACACCGCCGCGTATGCTGTACAGTTCACTATCGCGGATAACGCCGTCACCATTCGAACCGTAAGTGGGGAGCCAGTAGCGTTATGATAGATAGCATGAATTATTACTCCCAGCAGCCACGTGACGATAGGCGATCGTTGACGATTATGGCTGGGCTATGTATTGCAGCGATTGCACTGATAATCGTCATTATCCTAGTTGTTATCCGCAACAACACCCCATTAAATCCAGGACCAACCAAAAATCTCACAATCCCAGAAAAAACGTTGCGCGAATCAGCCTCCGCTGCTTTTACCAACCTGCGAGTTGCGACAACACCGCGACAAACATTTCTCGAAAAAATTGACTTCGAAAATGAGTGGATTTTTCTGAAAGCAATTGCCGCCAATGTTGCAACTACCAATCCATCGCGCACATTATATGTCATATTAAAGAAAGATGATCGCGGCAATTTGCAGCTCATCGCATACTCAACCGGCAAAGAGGCGTGGCAGACAACCAGCGGTAACACATTACCAGATAACGCAAGAGAGCGAGCGAGAAAATTATGGAACGAAAATTAGCCTTTCAAAGAGTCGCTGTTATTATATCAATCATTTCGCTTCTTTTTGGGAGTTCACCAGTATTTGCCGAGTTAAATACCGATCAGCTGCGGGCAACATTTGAAGACAACAACATTCTTTTTAGCAATAATTCTGAGGATACAAACTGTTCACCAAATGCCGCACAGTCAGCGAGTGGGGCGGCAGGCGAGCTAGTCGGCGAAGATAATCTAAAGAAAGCATTTAATTACTTTATATCCAAAGGTGCGCCAAAGTTTGTTGCAGCAGCAATCGTTGGTAATTTATATCAGGAGTCAAAAGGTAACCCAATTCTTCGTCAAAATAAAGGCTCCGAGCCAAATCCGCTCAAGGCCGGCGGTAAGTATCACCCGTGGAACCCGAGTAAACCGGCTGGTATGGGCGATGCCTGGGGAATCGCCCAATGGGACCCTGGCGTAGCCGTCCTCTACTGGCAACAGCAGGCTGGCGTCCAGGGTGATGTTACCAGTCTCGAGGTGCAACTAGCTATCGTCTGGTGGCAACTCCAGAACCTTGCACCAACTTCACGTAAAAACGTGTTAGCTGAGATGGTAGCATCAGGCAACGCCGCAGCTGCTGCTGTTATTATGGTAAAGAAATTTTTTGGTGCTGGCATTCCACAGACTATAGTTCGCGTAGCTTATACCATGAAAGCTATGAGTTGGGAACCAGATCCGTCTAGCGCGGCCGCTGCCGCTTCTGGTGCTGCCACTAACTGTAGTGACGGTAGTGGAGGTGGAGGCGGCACCATCTCCGAAGGCGGTCTCAACGAAGAGCAAGCGAAGAAATTCATGATGAATTACGGCGAAAATAAAAATAATGAAAGCCGCAAAGCTATGGGTGACTACTTGTGGAATACTTGTAATGGTGGGGGATCAAACTGTGTGTCGTTCTCTGTATTCTTCCTTGAAAAATTTACTTCAACAAAAAACCTCGGCACCACAGGTAATGGCGAACACGTTGTTAAGCACTTAAGAAATGCTCGAAAGCTACCGACCGGTAAAACACCAAAAGTCGGCGCTGTGTTTAGTTGGTCTGGTGGACGCTATGGTCACACCGGAGTTGTCCTCGGCATTCAGGGCGATAATGTCATCGTTGGCCACGCAAGTTGTGGTAATTCAGGTAAGGGCCGCGGTGATGGCACGCAACGAGGTGGCGGATCTGGATTTATCCTTACGGGTAAGGTTAATGATCCAAAAACTTGGCTCGGACATCTTCCGGATGAGTTTGCCTACCCAGAAGTTGATATGTCAGCAGTGGCGAGCTATGTTGGAGCAAATACAAGTAGAGGTGGCGGTAATGTTGCACTATAATAAAAAACTAATTTTCATTATCTTGGGGTTTATTGGTGTTGTTATTATCACTACGGTTGCTTATATACTACTGCTACGCAACCCTCTTGGTGGAGAAATGCATATCGAAAATCTCAGTACATATACAAATGGTAAACCGACCGACGCTAAAACCCTCGAAACAATTCGTCACGCATTATATACTACCATCCGCAACAACTACACGGGTGATTTACCAAACAACTCCATCAAAGACATCCTTATCCGCGACGGGTCGTTTAAGCAAACTCATGATCAAGCAAAAGATATCCACACTGTTAACTTCATTGTTGATATTAAAAGCCTACAGCAGTCGTATCTCGTTGAATATACGTGGTCACAAAAGACCAATCTTGACGATGATGCTCAGTATCAATATGGCACAACCGTTTCATGTCTACCAACTGATCAGCTAATATACGGTTATTTTGGCTGTAATGATGACTTTTCGCGAATGCGTGGACTACGAAGCCCGTACTTAGTCATAAACTGGGGTGGTGAAAAAGACCAGTATGACAACTCTTTGTCCGACCAGCTAACCGGCAATGACACTGACTACATTGAAAAGCTAATCATGAGTGATTATTCTTATGACCATAGGCTATCGCGCATCGCCACGCAAACAACGATAAAAAATATTACACGCGATACATCAACAGGAAAAAATACACTATCATTTACTATTACCGTCGAGGATAAATTAGCCTACAACGTCACTATTGATTACGATAATAATCGACGAATTACCATTACTCAAGACGGTCGATCACTTAACTAACCTAGCGCTTCAACGGCATAACAATATGCATACAATCTGGCGTAGGGGTCTGCTCGCGGATGACACATGGCGACAGTTTGCCGTTAAACGAGAAGGTAACAGTCTCGCCATCAGTAGCGCCAAGTGACTCGATCAGATAGCGAGAATTAAGCGTAATTTCGCCGTCGCTCGACACCTCGGCGCTGGCCTCAGAGGTATTCTCGCCAAGCTCCGAAGCGATTGAATGGATTGATAATAGCGCCTGCTCGTGACTAGCCTTGAGGGTGATACCACCACCGGACTCGCGCGCAAAGAGGCTGGCAACCTTGGTGATGCGCAGGAAATCGGCTTTTTTAATTACCACCTCGGTCTCGGCGAGTTTAGGAATCAGTTGACGATAGTCGGGAAACTTACCGTCGATCAGCCGACTCACGATCTCTAAATGATCCGTCCGAAACCCGACCTGCGTTTCATCAAAAAACAAACTTACGTCACTTGTTTCGGTATCGAGGCTCCGCAGCACTTCCTGGAGTGTTGATGCTGGCACGATAGCTGTAATTTCGCCATCAAACTTCATCAGCCGCTTCTCCGCCAACCGATAACCGTCCGTGGCCGCTAGATACAACTCACTGTTGTAGGTATGCCAATACACACCAGTCAACACTGCCCGCGTGGCATCACTAGACGTCGCGATAATGGTTTGCGAAACTGCCTTTTTTAGCTCATCCGCACTCATATCCAGTCGCACTGCCGTCTTCTCGTCCACTGTCGGTAGCTCTGGAAACTCATCCGCCACGACGCCATTGATAACTGACGAAAACCTGTCTGCGGTCAGGTGTAGGTGCTCGTCCTTGACCTCCAATTCGACCGTACCACTCGGTAGGCTGGCGACGAATTCGCTCACCAGTCGGGCTGGGATAGTTATCGAGCCGGGCTTCTCGACCTTAGCGCCAACATACTGAGTGGAGGCGACCTCCAGATTCGTTGCCGCTACGACCAGCCGAGAGCCATCTGTTCGTAGTAAAATATTGTTCAGTATCGCTAGTTCGTTACGACTAGCGGCGATGCGCCCAACGCTAGCGAGGGCTTTGGCGAGGTTTTCTTGGGTGACGGTGAGCTTCATATTCTTATTATAATCCTTTTCTTATTTTTATTCAGTAGTTAGTAATAATAGGTACTGTGGAAACTGGGTAAAGATTGTGTTCATATAGGGGTGGTAGTAGCATTGTGTCGGTGGAAAAGACGGTGGATTTGCTGGGTATGGTGTCGTGGACAAGACGCTGATTGTCCACGTGATGCTGCTTGGCCCATTTGATGACAACTAGATTAGTGGATAGTCGTTCACAAGTTTGTCGCTGGTTACGCACACGTTTTACCCAGGTTTTACACATAGAGCTTGTCCCGGATGTCGTTAATTTGTTCACGAACATTGACGCTGATGAGCATCTCCTTGCTAATTTTGTCAACCGAATGAATGGCGGTGGTGTGGTCTTTGCGGCCAAGCTCCTGGGCGATTTTTGGAAAGCTCATCTTGAGCTCGCTGCGCAGCAGGTACATGGCAATTTGGCGTGGCTGCATGATGTATTTATCGCGCTTTGGCGAACACACATCTTTTACCTCGACACCAAAGTGGCGAGCAGTTTTGTCGATAATTTGCTTGGCGGTGATATGTTGCGGGCGAGAGCGCTTGATATTACCGAGCAGCCCCTCGGCGGTTTCGGCGTCGGGCGTGATGTTTTGCATTTCGGCGTAGGCGAGGAGCTGATTGAGCGCCCCCTCAAGTTCGCGGATATTGGTCTTGAAATTGGTGGCGAGATATTCGATAACGTCGGCGGATAATTCAATATTGCTCAGGCCAGCCTTGGCGGTAACGATAGCGCAGCGAGTTTCATAATCAGGCATCTGCACGTCAATCGTCATGCCCCACTCAAAGCGACTGCGCAGGCGGTCGGTCAGGGTAGGGATGCTTTTTGGCGGCTTGTCAGAGCTGATGATGATCTGCTTGTCGTTTTGGTGTAGGTCGTTAAAAGTGTGAAAGAACTCGTCCTGAGTTTTTTCCTTATTGGCGATAAACTGCATATCGTCAACGATCAGGACATCGACGTTACGATACTTGTCGGAAAATCCTTTTTTCTTGAAGCGAATTGAGTCGAGGAATTCACTCACAAAGGTCTCGGTGGTAGTATATAACACGCGGGCGGAGGGTTGGCGCTTAATAATCTCGTTACCAACGGCCTGCATCAAATGGGTTTTACCAAGCCCCGAACCGCCATACAAATAGAGCGGATTGTATTTGGTGCCAGGATTAGCAGCGATTGCTTGACAGGCGGCGTGCGCCAGATCATTACTTGAGCCAACGATAAAGTTGTCAAAGGTGTAGCGTGGGTTGAGGTTGGTTGCTGATTTTTTAGACTGCTTGATGATCGGTTGGTCGGCCGCCGCTGAATTTGGTTCATCGCGATTGAGGCGTTGTCTCCGAGTAGCCACCTTTTTTGGTCGAAAATGAATCGTCGAGACCGCAAGGCCATTTCGTTTCAAACCGTCAGCGATGCGCTGATAATAGCGTTTCTCTAGTTGTGTCAACACGAAAGGGTTGGGTGACAGGACAGCCACCTCGTTATCGGAGATAATGTCAAGCTCAGTCGATTTAAACCAAGTCGAAAATGACGACGGTGGAATTGAAACTTCAATTTCACCCAGCACCCCCTGCCAAATAGCTTGACTATTCAC